>NZ_CEZLMY010000008.1:0-23867 GCF_983033635.1 Psychromonas sp.
CGCCTAATAACGATAAACCCCCATCCTTCGAAAGAAGGGTGGGGGTTTTTTCGTTTCTGCTAGGCAATAATTTATTCTTCATCATGCCAGTGAAGTCCTAATCATCAATCAGTCGGGGCTTTGTTGTTTCTAGGCTAAGCTATTTAAAATAGGCAAAAGCTTAGCGTCAATACACCTGCAAATATCAGCCCGTTATTCCCCGGTTTTACGCGTTACAAATACACACTTCCTGTCCATATCCGGTATTTTACGTGCAGAATCTGTGCGCAACGTAATCCTAAGCAATTCAACAAATAACAAACTAATCCATGAAGGGTATGAACTTGATATCGAATCTGCCAGAAAGCACTTCGCTCAAGTTACAGGATAAATCGCTCCACAACATTATTCAGGTATCCACGGTCTTTCAGATAGTGAAGGCATTTTATTTTATTGCCTTGTTCAATAGTCTTTAGCACCAGTCAGCATTATTCAAGGTTACGATGGCTATATAACCGAAAGTGGCTTACGAACTGTGTTTGTTGATATGTTAGAAGAGAAGAAAAAAGAAGAAGATGATATGGGTTGATATATATTTAATGATAGCTCTGTGAAAAAGTTAGTAATATAAAACAAATGATGGCATAACATTTTAGGTTTAAACTTTCTATCCGGGGAAATAGTGTGTTTATAGAGGTATTTTATCAGGCACAAGGTAATTTCTGCTCTAACTTCTGTGAAAAGCTTTGTGATTTTTAACTGCCATCCACCTTCAATCCAAATATTTTGCAGTTGCGAGTACAAATATCGAAACTCAGTAGTCTATTCGTCCTCCGACTCTTCCTGAAAAAAGGAGTGAGCATATATGGTTGTTAATGCTTTCATTGAGCGCCAATTTACCGAAAACTAACTATTAATTATGGTAACCAATCGTCAGTGAGCCATATTTACTGATATTTTTTTGGTCTTCAAATTGTTCATTACCGCGATGCGTTGAGAAAACAAAAGTCCAGTTATTGTACATTACAGAGAATCCCACACTGGCCAAAGCTTGTTCATGTTTCATGTCTACAGAATGGCTGTCAGAAAATGTATTACCGTTTAGTGAAATATCGTTAAATACGTAACTGGCGTATACGGAAGCAAATAATTGCCAATAGAATTGGTTTTTTATTGTGTTTGTTAATGGGGTGGAAGTTCGACTACTGACTGGAGTAATAGCAGCGTAAGTTTGCTCTAATAGATTACCTACTCGAAATGTTAACCCCGTTCCGATATCACTGCGTAAATTACCGACACCAGCTTCACTATATGAGCTACTATCAAAGCTAATGGTGTCGGTAAACTGAGACACGTAAAAACGTTCAATATGTTCTGCATCTATGCGAAAAACTAACTCGTTATTTATCTGGTTATCCCAACCTTCAGGGGGCGTTGCGCCGATTAACTCGTGAATCACTGTTTGGCTCTGCTCTGCCAGTGATGCTGGACCTGCCACACCTAAAGTCAAACCTAAACTATTAGCTCGGTTATTTGCAAAATTACGAATTTTAGTGTGCCATAACAAAGTGCCTGCGTAAGGGCGGTCATCCTCAATGAGTTCAGACTCTTCAATTTTGTCTGGGGTGTAAATCGCTTGTGAGATACCAAACTCAATTGAATACTGATTATTATCTCCTTGATCAATAAACGTCCAATCACTGATAAAATGGAGCCAATCAGGCATATCAATAGCAGTAAAACTGTCGTAGGGAGAACGCCCCCACGAATAAGAGATGCCATTACTGTAACCATCGTCACTTGTATTAGTGACACCCATTGCATCATTTTCAAAAGAAAATTGATACCAATGTAAAGGTGGAGAATCGTCATTTGCCATGCAGTTACTAGCAAACAAAAGGGCCGATGAAATCATTAAGTGCAGTGTGATTTGGCGAAAATTAAGTTGATTATACATATTTAATCTAATGCTACTGAATGAAGGGGAATAATAGATAAGATTATCATAATATTGCAGATGAAAAGAATGACGGGGTCTTGCTTTTTGCTAGCCAATAAAAACTTGATCTTAATTTGAAATTTACAGGAAAGGGATTAGCTATTCAGGCTTTCTTATACCAATCCACTTAATATTGTGTTCTATTTTCAGAAGTTTGGCGAATTGAATGCCAGTTCAGGTTTATGAGCGGGTAAGCTCTGCGAACCCTGGTTCTTCAGTCGCGCCAGTCATATTGCGCGCTTTAAGCCGTACTTCCGAATATTAAAACAGATCAATTAGTTTTGCGGATTGGTATTACGGTCTTTATGGGAAATTACCTGGGCTGATTGTGAAGCTGGGGGCTGTTTAATAGGTTGGATAAATTGCTTATGATTTATTGGCGATGACATTTTAGAAATAATTATGCCACCCCCTTTTTTTAGAAAAGCGGATGAAAGTTACCATCATAACCAAGGAACCTTTCAGCTTAAACGGTAAAGGCCAAATTATTTTTGCCGCCAACCTTAAAAAAATTTATTTTACCTTCATATAGTGAATTGACAACTTACGTTTAAAGGAAAATGTTGTGGGTTGACAATAAAGTTGCCGGCCCACGAATAGATGTTTTAGCGCCTAATGTGGTTGTTCTTGATAGCTATCTTTATTGTTATCTAACCATTCTTCCAGCCCATCAATTGTTCCAAAAAAGAGGCACTGCTTATCCATGTCCATAATATTCCAAGTTTCATTGGCTGTATCGTACATAGAAAAAACTTTATTTTTACTGTGGTCCATTCTAACCTCTTGTTATTAAATAGTTAAATTATTGGTTTGTTAAATAAAATCTGAGCGACTCTGTTGCTTTTACACTCGTATTTATTTTTCGCCTCGCTAATCAACAGCTCATTGGTTGCTTAATTGCGAACTAATTGCAGCAGGAAAGCATAGATCTGGCATTTACCTGTAGAGAAAGAAAGCGCTTACTTGTTGGTTGTATGTTAATGGAAAGTTGTGGGAAATAACATGGGAACAATGAAATTATTATTAAAAATGTGCTGGCCGCTTGCTTTTTATAAATATTGACCAATATATGATGCCGCTTTTATTTGATGTTTAGTTCTTTAAAAAACGTAATGAGATTACGTCTTACCTGTGTATTTTTAATTTTTCAAATTAATATCGCTTGCGAAGGTGCGTTAGAGACGAAAGCGATCAGGCAATATTCCAGCTATAAATTCAAATAAGCAACAAATAAAGCAAACAGTCAGTTTAAGCTGTTACTGCTGCCCCTTTTAGTTGCGGGGCTCAGACCATTAACTCAAACCTTAATAATGCAATACAGATGTATTACTGATTATGATCTATTGAACTGCTTTGGCGTGTAGCAAGATTAAGTCTTTACCCGCAATATGAACTGGCTTGCTGTTTAACAATCCCAATTTTGTTAAAATCATTATTATTAGGTAGGCTGCGCATCTGTATTGGTAAGAATACAATCCGATATTCAATTAGGAATATATAGTGCATGATATCTCGATAAAGGAACACCAATTGGATGGTGAAGTCCGGGCAAGCGTTTTAGCTTTGAACTTTATATAGCAAGGAAAAATGCAGATGAGTATACGTTTTAAGTTAATGCTATTGATCTCTTTGCTATTTGTAGCCGGGATTGGCAATGCAGTTTTCACTTTTCAATTGGAATCTCATCAAAAGGAAAAGGTGCAATGGATACTGCATACCCATCAAGTCATAAATAATACAGAAAAACTATTAAGTAGCATAAAGGATGCAGAAACAGGGCAGAGGGGGTTTTTACTTACAAAAACAAACGCTTATTTAAAACCTTATTATACAGGTGTGCTTGACGCGAAAAAGTATTTCAAAGTATTAAAAGCGTTGACTGCAGATAATCAGATACAGCAAAGACGTTTGGATTTAATCAAAAGGTCTATGGAATTTAAATTTACGGAATTAGCTGTCACTATTGAATTAGTACAGAAAAATAATGGTGATGACAGTGAGGCTCTTGCGCTAGTAATGCAGAACAAGGGCAAAAAACATATGGATGATATAAGAAGCCTCTTAAGTGACTTTAATCATACAGAAGCCGTTTTGTTGGAACAAAGAAATAGTCACTTCAGAGAACATAGTGCCCAGATAACGACTTTTATAATCGTTGAGATAATCTTTTTTCTTTTATTGGCATTTATAACCATCCTATTTTTAAATAGAAATTTATTTACCCCGCTAGAGTTTTTAGTTTCAAATATACACAAAATGGAAAGTGGCAAAAAGCTCGATATTAAAGCTGTTACGGCAAATGATGAAATGGGATATTTGCTTTCTATATTTTTTAATATGCATAAAAAAATATATGAAAGAACCAAGCTGTTAACTTATAAAGCTCACCATGATGAGCTTACAGGGTTAAAGAATCGGACAAATATGTATGATGAAATTCAAAACTCTATTAATAACTTAAAAGAGCTGGACAGTAAATGTGCTGTTTTCTTCTTAGATTTGAATAAGTTTAAGCAACTGAATGACACTTTAGGACATGATGCCGGTGATCTAATACTGATAGAGACGGCTACTCGTCTTAAAAGCTCTGTACGTGGTGATGATACTCTGTTCCGTGTAGGGGGGGATGAGTTTGTTATCCTGATAAAAGATGTAAAAGCGGTTTCAGACATTCAAAATATTGCCGTCAATATCTTAAATGCATTCGCACCTGTGATTATGATTCAAGGGCAAGCGATAGAAATATCGCTTAGTATCGGTATTGCTATTTCCCCTGATGACACAAAAAGTAGCGAAGAAATTATTAAATTTTCAGATGTTGCAATGTATGAGGCTAAGCGCGATAAAGATACTAACTATAAATTTTTTGACAGAGGCATGTTGAAACGCTTTAGTGATACTTAGCTGTGAAAATAATTGTAATTTAGAAGTCGCTGTGCGGAGCTGGCGGCTTAGCTTGGAATTTATATTGTGAAAAATAGTCGCCTTTAAGCTTGTCGGATTAAAGGCGAAATATCCTGTGTAGATCCACATCTAAACAACTACAAACAATCCTAGATAATTAGCTTCAATCTTAATCTAACGTAATGCAAGATCTTTCAGCGAATGGAAAATAGGCATATTGGGATGTCGAGTATCTTCATAACTGCACTTTCCTTTTTATCTTAATCTCCCGCAGCACTTCGATTCACATTCATTCAGTGTTATATTTGCCTAATTGGATTTTGCTATCACTTTTTCATTGGACTTGCTATGAAACATCAACAAGCTGTTTATTTACAAGAGATGGGGATCACCCGTTGGCAAGTCCGTAAACCCGGTTTATTTGGTAATTTCCGCGAAAAAGAAGCTGTCGATTTAAGCCGTTACTCATTACTGGTATTAAGCTCTGAAGCTGAATTTTCTAATCCGTTAATGAGTAAGATTTTAAAGGCGTTTAAGTTTGCAGTTGATGATGTTTATAATTGTTCAATGGCTGAATTTGAAGATCTGCAAGGTCCGTTACCTGAATATATCTGGTCAACGATTGGACCAATTAATCAGCCGTTTGGTCATAAGTTATTAACCTCTCCACCTTTATCTCAACTTGAAAATAACCCTAAAGAGAAAAAAGCTTTATGGGAGCAGTTTTGTGCCTTTAACTAATCATAAATCACTACAAATATTACCTATGGGGCTTGCTGATATTGAAAGCGTTTATCAGCTTGAGTCGCAGTGTCATAGCCATCCATGGTCAAAAAAACTTTTTTTAAGTAACTTTGGCAAGCGTTATTTTAATCATGTGTTATTAGAAAACGATCAAGTGATAGGTTACTTTGTCGCTAGCTCAGTTGCTGGTGAAGTGACCTTGATGAATATCGCTATTTCACCAGAAAAACAGGGTGAAGGGTTAGGGCGACATCTGCTGCAGTTTTTAAAAGAGTTTTCACTGAGTAATAGCGAGCAGGAAATCTGGTTAGAGGTGCGTGCTTCTAATCGTGCCGCATTGGCGCTGTACAATAAATTGGGGTTTGTTGAGGTAGACAGACGTCGGGCTTATTATCCGTGTGAAAAGGGCCGTGAAGATGCGATTATTATGTGTTGTTATCTATAACTCGCGCTTGCTTCTTGAACTTGCATAAAACGGCTTATCAGTAAGCCGTTTAAAAAATATATTACAGTTGGAATTAAAAGATGATATCTAAAAATCAGTTAAAACTTATTCATGCCCTTGAGCAGAAAAAACAGCGAAAAAAACATGGTCTGTTTTTAGTGCAGGGTGAAAAGAATGTTGCTGAGCTGTTCAATTCCGGTTTTATAGTAAAGCAACTCTTTGCAACATCCGCTTATATTAATAAAAACAGTGCAGTGCTTGCGAGCAAAGGACTGGTGGGTATTACTGTTGAAGCTACAGAAGAAGAATTAAAAAAAGCAGGGACTTTGGTTTCTAATAACAGTGTGCTGGCCGTGGTTGAATGTAAAACGACTGAACTACCATCTATTCGCGGTAATGAGCTGATCTTAGTGTTAGATCAAGTGGGTGATCCGGGAAACTTAGGCACAATTATTCGTGTTGCTGACTGGTATGGTATTGAGCAGATTGTCTGTAGTCCGGATTGTGCCGATTTTTATAATCCGAAAGTGATTGCTGCGACTATGGGCTCGTTTGCGCGTGTGCAGATTAGCCATACGAATTTAACGGAATATTTAAGCCAGCAGACAAAACCAATTTATGGCGCGTTTTTAGAGGGTGAAGACATTCATAAAACTAAGCTTAGTAATAGTGCATTTATCGTAATGGGCAGTGAATCACATGGTATTTCTAATGATGTGGCGAAATTCATTACCGATAAAATTACCATTCCTAGCTTTGGTCAGGCTGAATCATTAAATGTAGCGATGGCGACGGGTATTATTTTAGATAATTTTAAGCGTTGAGTAGCCGCTTTTATATCGCTTAGAGATAAAATCCCCATCCCCCGTTAAATTCAGGTCAGGCTGAATCATTAAATGTAGCGATGGCGACGGGTATTATTTTAGATAATTTTAAGCGTTAATTACAATTTAGCTTTCGTTCCCTCTGCTGCGTGGGAACTTTCCTTTAACACACCTCTACAGCCCTTACACAAGTATTTAGCTCCCTTTAATACCTTATTATGGCGACGTATCGTTAGTTGATGTGTCGTGCATAAACATTGATAGCTAAACTGTCTGCCTATCACATCACTGATATCTAGTGAGTGAGTCGTGTTTGCCGGGCAGTTAAAGACATTGTGCATAACATGTTGCCACTCTTTACCGTGCGGGCGAACCTTGCCATATTGCTGAAAAACGATTAAATGTGCTACTTCATGTGCTACAACTTGATTTAGGAATTCATCTCGGTTTTGCTTAAAGAGTGTGGCATTAAACTTGATGATATTGCGCTGCAGATGAGCTGTGCCTGCACTTTTACCACGTTGATTAAAAAGGTAATCGGGACGTTTAAAAGCACGATCAAAAAAGCACTCGGCCAAAATGAAACAATCTTCACCTTTGACTTGGAGTGCTTTTTTATCTTCGCTATTAAGCATGCTCAGTTGTAAGTAAAACTAAAACGCAGCCGCTTTTAGCTCTTCAACTTTATCCAGCGCTTCCCAAGGGAACTCTTCACGACCAAAGTGACCGTAAGCTGCTGTTGATTGGTAAATAGGCTGGATCAGATCTAACATTTCGATTAAACCGTAAGGGCGCAGATCGAAATGTTCACGTATTAATTGAACGATTAAATCCTTTTGCACTTTTTCCGTGCCGAATGTTTCAACACCGATTGATGTAGGCTCTGCCACACCGATTGCGTAAGATACTTGGATCTCACAACGATCTGCAAGGCCGGCTGCTACAATGTTTTTTGCTACGTAACGGGCTGCATAGGCTGCACTACGGTCAACTTTTGAAGGATCTTTACCAGAGAAGGCACCACCACCGTGACGTGCTGTACCGCCGTATGTATCAACAATGATTTTACGGCCAGTTAAACCACAATCGCCCATTGGACCGCCGATAACAAAACGGCCTGTCGGGTTAACGAAGTATTTAGTGCGTTCTGTCAGTAATTCTGCTGGTAATACCGGTTTGATAATCTCTTCCATTACCGCTTCAATTAAATCATCTTGTTTAATATCTTCAGAATGTTGCGTTGAAAGTACAACTGCATCAATACCAACAATTTTACCTTGATCGTATGCAAAAGTTACTTGGCTTTTTGCATCAGGGCGTAACCAAGGCAGGATTTTCTTTTTACGCATATCAGCTTGACGTTTTACCAGGCGATGTGCGTAAGTAATTGGCGCAGGCATGAAAACATCTGTTTCATTGGTTGCATAACCAAACATTAAACCTTGATCACCAGCACCTTGTGCGTGTGGATCGCTTCGGTCAACACCTTGATTAATATCAGGAGACTGTTTACCAATGGTATTCAATACAGCACACGAGTCGGCATCAAAGCCCATCTCTGAACTGGTGTAACCGATATTGCGCACTGTTTCACGAGTGATCTCTTCGATATCAACCCATGCATCAGTAGTGATTTCACCACCAACCATTACCATGCCGGTTTTTACATAAGTCTCACAAGCAACACGTGCTTTTTTATCTTGTTTTAAAATTGCATCAAGCACCGCATCAGAGATTTGATCGGCGATTTTATCTGGATGACCTTCAGATACTGACTCTGAAGTAAATAAGTCACGTGACATGTGAGCTCCTGAAATAATATTAGCTTAAATTTATTTAGATGTTTTTACATCTAGACGTCTATCTTACATTTTTTTGTGATGGAAAACACCCTATTATTTACTTGTAAAAGAGTTTAGGAATTATTTGTTGTAAATTCGCATAGATAAAGAGCCGTATATTTTTAATAAATAAGTGTATTACTTTTTATAAAACAAGTTAAAAATTTAAGATATACTTGAGCCGCTTTAAATCTCTGGTTTCATCAACCGCTCTTCTGATTATTGTATTGAGTTTTATTATGTTATTGCTGATTCGTTTAAAGACGTTGTTAAAAACGTTTGTTTCATTTATTAATAATCTTCCCCGCAAACACTTTTTTGCATTAATTCTTTTATTTGTTTTTTTACTGGTGATCTCATTTATCCCCAGTCAAGAGTTAAGCAAAAAAACAATTAAACGCCAATTAGTGCTCCCTGCAGCTGTCGTTACGCCTGATGATTATGCAATGGCAGAGCCTATTTCTGCAGTTAAAGAGGAATATGGAAAAGTATTTCCTGATTTTTCTGGAAACCGGGAAGTGCAGATTGAAATTAAAGCGGGCGATACATTAAGCGGTATTTTTCAAAAAGAAGGCTTGTCAGCGGCGTTATTGCAAGAGCTGTTAGAAGTGGATAAACAATATCTTCGTTTAGGTAATTTGCTACCAGAACAACAAGTTAAGCTATTAATTAACCCTGAAAATAAATTACTCGCTTTAAAAGTGGTTATCGACCTTGCCAACACCTTAACTTTCACCCTAAAAGATGGTGAATATGTTTCTTTATTAGAAACCAAAAAAGGTGAGTGGCGTAATAGCTTATTTCAAGGCAGTATTACTGGCAGTTTTTATATTAATGCCAAACAATCTGGTCTATCAGCAGGGCAGATTCAACAGATTTCAGGTGCTCTGCATGAGAAGTTTGATTTTAATCGTCAACTTCGGCCCGGGGATACCTTCCACGCTTTAGTTTCTAAGCAGTATATTGATGGTCAATACAGTTTTGATAGTGAAGTGTTAGCTGTCTTGATTAAAACACGTCGACAAAACTATACGGCATTTCTGCATGAAGATGGACGTTATTATGCTCAAGATGGTCTGGGTTTAAATAAAGCTTACCGACGCTCTCCACTTAATCGAAAATACCGTATCAGCTCCCGTTTTAATCCTAGGAGATTACATCCGGTAACTAAAAAAATTCGCCCGCATAATGGTACTGATTTTGCTACACCTACGGGGACAAAAGTCTATTCTGTTGGTGATGGTCTTGTTGTTCGTGCAGGTTATCACCCTGCTGCGGGCAACTATATTGTTATTAAACATGGGCGAAAATACACCACACGTTTTTTACATCTAAGCAAAATTTATGTTCGTAAAGGGCAGCGCATTAAGATGGGACACTTAATTGGCAAAACAGGTAATACGGGGCGCTCTACTGGACCGCACCTGCATTATGAGTTCCATGTTTACAATCGCCCTGTAAATGCGATGAAAGTGAGTTTGCCTCTTTCTAAAGAGGTGCCTAAAAAACAGAAAAAAGTATTTGATAAACGACGTGATCTTTTCTTGAAAGAGATGGGGCAAGAGTCAATTTAAATAACAAATAACAAATAACAGAGAAAATTTTCACATAATTACAATAACTAACGTATTGTTAATTGTGTAAAGATAGCTATATTATTATCAAGTGTTTTGAGTACCTTTTAAGTTAATTAGGATAGTTATATGTTGTTAAAAAGTGATGCATATGATGCTTGCATCGGTTATTTTGCTGATAATTTAGATCTTTTTGAAGGGCAAAACGGATCTGAACAGGGAGATTTGATTTCGGATATCGTTTCCGATCAAGTTGCTGATATGTTGTTATGTTTTTGCCAGCAACAACCGCAGTTAAGTCATGAAACCCGACTGACTGTTATCGCTGAAGGTGATAAATTAGTTGATGATATCGAGCAGATATTAGGCCGATTATGGGATAAACCGGCAACTAGCTCGCAAATTGACTTTATAAAAGAGTACTTCTTATTGCTTAAAAACAGTTTAGATTCTCAAGTCCCTGCAATTTATTAGTTTTTATCACTACTCAAGTAGTTCGGGTAATAGATACAAAAAAACCAATACAGCTTCTGTTGTATTGGTTTTTTATTGTTTTTTGTATTTGTTACGCCAGTGTGTGGTGTAGGTGTACAACCTCAAGTAGTTGATCTTCTCGTTCAAAACGACCTTCCATAATTTGACCTAATTCAGATAAGTCGCGATCAAAATCAAGCAGTGCTTTATCGCTTGCTGATTCTGCATATTTATCATTAAAGTTGAGCGCAGTATCTGTGGTTGTGGTGATACGAGAATAGAGCTCTTGCGCAATTTTTAAGTTGTTTTCGCCATCTAACTTACATTGTAAAATAATCTGTTCGTAAACTTCAAAATGCCCTGTAGAAGCATAGTCGAGCAAAATTTGGCAGAATTTAGTGATTTTCTTTTGAGCTGGTAAGCTGCGAGTTTCTTGTTGGTAAGGTGGTAAACCTGCTAGTTCACAATATAAAACCACTAACTCTTGGCGCTCTTCTAACCAGTTATCAATAACTAAAAGCGTGCCACCCCATTCTTCTTTTGCTTGTTCTAATTTGGTTAGCATATCACTTCCTTTTAAGTAGACTTCAATTTTGCTTTAAGTCAAAACTAAAGAAAATACGACTTATCGTCAACTTGAATTTGAATATCAGGATAATCTTACTGTATAACTGTGAACTAATACCCATCCCCGCAATTAAAGCGACAGATGTTTAAATCTCGATGGTGGGTGATATTTAAATTATTTGTCGTTGATGTATTTATTTTTTAAGGGCCAGTTAGTTAAGGAGGTTAGATGAAATCAGAAGTTCAGAACATTAACAGTCAAGAAAATGCCTGGTGGTTTATTGTGGCTAAAGGGCAAATTGTATTACAACCACAAGGTGATTTTGTTCCCTACGGCAACCTTGATGATTTACCTTTTTCCGTATCGTTAGTCAGCAATAAAATAAAAATTGGTGAATACCAAGCTAGTCCCTGTTATCTGCTGCAATTGTCTGAACAACTTGACGTTGGTTTAGGGGAGTATTCGAGTCTGCGTTTTTTATTAGGACGAGTCGATGATGCTTTATTTGATATGGCAGGGCGTGCTTTTCAAATTTCGCTGTTTTACCAAACACACCAGTATTGCGGGCAATGCGGTAAAAAGATGCATTTTATTGATTGGGAAATAGCGATGAAGTGCTATCACTGTCAGCACCGCTGTTATCCGCGTGTTTCACCCTGTACTATTGTTGGCATTCGTAAAGATAAACAGATTTTGCTGGCGTTACATCAACGTCACAAAAAAGATAACCGGCCTGTTTTTACAACACTTGCGGGGTTTGTGGAAGCGGGGGAAACATTAGAAAATTGCGTAGAGCGGGAAGTTTATGAAGAGTCGGGCATTAAGATTAAAAATATTCAATATGTCACGAGTCAACCCTGGCCATTCCCGCACTCTTTGATGATGGGGTATACCGCTGAGTATAAATCGGGGAAGATTAATATTGATCCAAAAGAGCTTTGCTCTGCGGCATGGTATGAGATAGATAACCTGCCTGTTTTACCCAATCCCGGTACATTAGCGCGAAAACTAATCGACAAACTAATAACCCAATGTAGTTAGTTAGCGTTAGAAAAATTAAGATGTAAAGAAATATGTTAAAAGTGGTAGCATAGTTGCAACATATTTGAAGAGATTAACCGCCAAATTTTATAATGGAATAAAAGAAGTATGACTGAATTAAAAAATGATCGTTATATTCGCGCATTATTAAAACAACAGGTAGATAAAACCCCTGTATGGATGATGCGTCAAGCTGGTCGATATTTACCTGAATATAAAGCAACGCGCGCGCAGGCTGGGGACTTTATGTCTTTATGTCGTAATGCGGATCTTGCTTGTGAGGTGACATTGCAACCGCTGCGCCGATTTGATCTTGATGCGGCAATCTTATTTTCTGATATTTTAACTGTACCGGATGCAATGGGGCTTGGACTTTATTTTGCAGAGGGGGAAGGGCCTAAGTTTACACGTCCTATTAGCTGTAAAAAAGATGTTGATAATTTAATCATGCCCGATCCGGAAGGTGAGTTGCAGTATGTAATGAATGCGGTGCGTACTATTCGTCGTGAGTTAAAAGGTGAGGTGCCACTGATTGGTTTCTCCGGTAGTCCATGGACATTGGCGACCTATATGGTTGAAGGTGGCAGTTCAAAAGCTTTCACTAAAATTAAAAAAATGGCATTTGCGGATCCGAAAATATTACATGCCCTGCTTGATAAGCTGGCAGATTCCGTTATTGATTATTTAAATGCACAAATTGCAGCTGGTGCACAATCTGTAATGGTGTTTGATACTTGGGGAGGCGTTTTATCTCCTCGGGACTACAAAGATTTCTCGCTGCAATATATGGCTAAAATTGTTGATGGGCTGCTGCGAACCTATGACGGTAAAAAAATTCCGGTAACGTTATTCACCAAAAATGGCGGGCAGTGGTTGGAGTCGATTGCTGATACGGGCTGTGATGCTATTGGTCTTGACTGGACGATTGATATGGCTAGCGCGAAAGCGCGTGTTGGCTCTCGTGTTGCACTGCAGGGTAATATGGACCCTTCTATGTTATATGCATCTCCAGAGCGGATCCGTGAAGAAGTAGCGACGATTTTACAAAGTTTCGGCAAAGGAACAGGTCATGTATTTAATTTAGGGCACGGCATTCATCTGGATGTTCCACCTGAAAATGCAAAAGTATTTATTGATGCGGTTCATGAATTAAGTGCGCCATACCACTTATAATTTTTATTTTACTACTTATTGTTCAATCTGCCAGCCCACAAAACCATGCCTAATGCATGGTTTTGTGTTTCTGGGAAGATAAGCTTAAAGGCAACTGTTTGTTGGAGATTTGTTGATAATTTGCTGTTTTTTACTATGCTCAGTTACGATCTTTTTTAATAAATAGTTAGGAGCGTTTATGTCTGAAAATCATACTGTAACGATCCTTCTGCAATATTTTTTTATCTTGATTAGCTGTTATTTTATTTATATCAATATACCACTATCGCTATTTGAGCATACCTTTGCTTATAAAGAGATTAAGCAGATCGAAATGCTATTCTTATTTGTGTTTAGCACTATTTTTTGGGGATTCCAGCTGTTTTCTTTGCAGAGTCAAGTTCGACAAAATAAGCGCGATGACCTTCATCAGTTAAAAATAACTGAAGCACTAATTCAAAACTCCAGTAATGTACTTTTTCATTTAAATAGTAAAGGTGCTGTTACTTTTATTTCTGCAATGAGTGAAGCTGTTTTAGGGTATAACCAAGCTGAGCTATTATCCCGCCCCTTTTCTTCGCTATTTTATGATATTCGTCACTTTGATGATATTTGTGAGCAACTTAAAAGTGCAAGTGAAGCGCCTCGTTATCTGAGAAGCAAACTTATCCGTAAAAACGGCTCCATTATTTGGGCGGAGATCCGTACTATTGTTAATGAAAAAAAAGAAGGGGCAGAATTGCAGGGCTGCATTCAGGATATTAGTGAGCAGCAAGCTATGCTTACCTGTTTGCAGGGTGAAGAGCAAATTTTGAATGATATTGTCGATCATATTCCCTATATTATTTTCGTTAAAAATAATAAAAATGAAATTGTATTGGTCAATAAATTTTTGTGTAATTTATTGGGGATAAATATCGATGAATTGAAAAGAGATAGCCGTAATAAGCTCTTGAGTTGTGATTCACTCGAAGCCCTGCAAGATAGTGCGTTTGAAAAGTGGAATCATGGAGAGCATAAGAAAGAGATTGTCGATCAATTTGGTGAAACACATGAATTTGAATTTTCACAAATAAAAATTGCAAACAAAATGGATGACGGGTTAGTGCTTACCATTGGTAAAACCACCTCATCTTCGGATCGGCGGGCTGAAACTGTTGAATATTTTTTACAGTATGATTCATTAACTGGGCTTTTAAATCGAAACGTATTTATTAACCAGTTAGAGAAACGTTTAACTACAGAGCAAGGGCATGAGTCGCTTGCTGTTTGCGTGCTTGATTTATACGACTTCAAACGCATTAATGATACGCTTGGCCATGATATAGGGGATCAAGCTTTAAAATATACAGCACAAAGAATAAGTATGATGGGTGAGCAGCTTAGTTTACTGTGTCGTTATAACGGTGATGAGTTTGCTTTTATATTAAATGATATCAACTCGATAAAATCGCTTAATCTACTTATTAAGCGCCTGCACTCTTTTTTTGAGCACCCCCTGCAGTTACAAGGAGTGGAGCTAAAACTTGCGGTCAATATCGGTATTGTACTCAGTCCAAATGACGGCTTAAGCACTGACATATTATTAAAAAAACTAGATATTGCTTTGCATGTAGCAAAATCCTCCTCATCCACACAAACTCAAATCTATTCTGGTGAACTTGAAGAATCATTGCATGCAAATATGCGTATTGAAAAATATTTATCGAAAGCATTAACAAATTCCGAGTTGAGCCTTGCATATCAGCCATTTGTAAGTAATAAAGGGGAACGATTAATTGGTGCTGAGGTTTTATTGCGCTGGTATAACGATCAGTTAGGGCAAGTCAGCCCGGAACAGTTTATCCCAGTTGCAGAGCAAACGGGTGAAATTGTGAGTATCGGCAGCTGGATAATAAATCAGGCATGTTTGCAGTTGCGAACATGGCAAAAAAGATTTGGTAGTGATTTTTATCTTGCCGTTAATGTATCCCCTAGACAATTTTTATACGGAGATCTTGTCAATGTTATTGATAAAGCCCTTACCGTTACGGGTATTAATCCCTCATCATTAGAGATTGAAATTACCGAAGGATTGCTGCTTGGTAATCAAGAATCGGTGCTTGAAACCATGCAGAAATTAGTTAAACGGGGAGTTCGTTTATCATTAGATGATTTTGGCACTGGCTACTCATCATTAAACTATCTTAAAAAATTTCCATTTGCTTGTTTAAAAATAGATCGGGCATTTATTTCTGATTTGAATAAAGATCAACAAGATGAAGCATTGGTTGTTGCGATCACTGAAATGGCACATGCATTAAAACTTTCTGTTGTTGCTGAAGGTGTTGAGAAAATAGAGCAGTTAACGCGCTTACAGGCATTAGACGTTGATATCATTCAGGGATATTACTTTTCAAAGCCGCTTTCTGATATTGACTTTGAGAATTGGTCTGAGCAAAGGGAAAGTGTCGAGTTGGCTCATTTATTAATCTAAACTTGAGAAACAGCAAGCTGAGTAATTTCTATAAAGCTCCTTTAATAAACTCGAATTTATTCCTTTTTTCACTAAGTAATCCAGTACTTCCAGCCTGAAAAATCCTTTTCTGCACAATCTGTTCAACTGCTTTGCAGGTAAATATATTATTTTATTCAATAAAACAGCTCAAATTGCCGTCGTTTTCGGGTAGAATACCCGCCCAAGTTCAAAGAAATTGTATTTTATGAGTGAAAAAAACCAATTATGGTTTTTGCTTATTGATTCATTAACGAGGAATGTGGAAGAAAATGGAAAATAGCCGACCGATTAAACGAGCGCTGCTAAGTGTTTCTGATAAAACAGGTATTGTGGAATTTGCCCGAGAGTTGACTGAGAAAGGCGTGCAAATTCTTTCTACCGGTGGTACTTGTAAGTTACTTGCTGATAACGGTATTAAAGTAACTGAAGTATCTGATTACACTGGTTTTCCTGAAATGATGGATGGACGTGTGAAAACGTTACACCCTAAAATTCATGGCGGTATTCTTGCTCGTCGCGGTATTGATGAAGCGATTATGTCAGATAACGGCATTGAAGCTATCGATATGGTAGTTGTTAATCTTTATCCATTTGCAGAAACAGTCGCTCGTCCAGATTGTTCTTTAGAAGATGCAATTGAAAACATCGATATCGGTGGACCGACAATGGTTCGTGCTGCAGCGAAAAATCATAAAGATGTCGCAATCGTTGTTAACTCAAGTGATTACTCGCGTATTCTTGATGAAATGAAAGAAAATGACGGTAGCTTGGTTTACAAAACACGTTTCGACCTGGCTATTGCCGCTTATGAGCACACTGCACAATATGACGGCATGATCGCTAACTACTTCGGTACTATGGTACCAAGTTACGGTGAAAACAGCGAAGGTGATGCTGAGTCTAAATTCCCGCGCACATTCAATATGCAGTTCGAGAAAAAGCAAGATATGCGTTACGGTGAGAACAGCCACCAGGCAGCAGCTTTTTATGTTGAAGGTGATGTACAGGAAGCATCTGTTGCAACGGCAACACAGCTTCAAGGAAAAGCTCTTTCCTACAACAACATTGCAGATACAGATGCCGCTCTTGAGTGTGTTAAAGAGTTTGCAGAGCCGGCTTGTGTAATTGTTAAACATGCGAACCCTTGTGGAGTTGCATTAGGCGGTAACATTCTTGACGCTTATGAAGGTGCTTATAAAACAGATCCTACATCTGCATTTGGCGGCATTATTGCATTCAACCGAGAGCTTGATGCTGATACGGCTGAAGCAATTGTGTCTCGTCAATTTGTTGAAGTAATTATTGCTCCTAAAGTAAGCTCAGAAGCGGCGCAAATTGTTGCTGCTAAGAAAAACTTACGTTTATTAGAGTGTGGCGAATGGGCAAATAAAACATCTGAGTTTGATATCAAACGCGTAAATGGTGGTTTATTAGTACAAGATCGCGACCAAGGCATGGTTGATTTAGAAGATCTTAAAGTTGTTTCTAAACGCCAACCAACGGCGGCAGAATTAAAAGATCTGCTATTTAGCTGGAAAGTCGCTAAATTTGTTAAATCAAATGCAATTGTTTATGTTAAAAACTGTTCAACTGTTGGTGTCGGCGCAGGTCAAATGAGCCGTGTTTACAGTGCCAAGGTAGCAGGTATTAAAGCTGCTGATGAAAACCTGGTGGTTGAAGATTCTGTTATGTCATCTGATGCATTCTTCCCGTTCCGTGACGGTATTGATGCTGCCGCTGATGCGGGTATTAGCTGCGTTATCCAGCCCGGCGGTTCAATGCGAGATGATGAAGTTATTGCCGCTGCCGACGAACACGGCATGGCAATGGTCTTTACCGGCATGCGTCATTTCCGCCACTAATCACCACTGAATAAATAAAAAGGAGCCAAGGCTCCTTTTTTGCTATTAAAGAAACAAAGAAATAAACAAATTAAGTCTAAAGGAATTTTTATGAATGTTTTAATTATAGGTAGCGGCGGTCGTGAACATGCACTTGCATGGAAAGTTGCACAAAATGAACAAGTAAAAAATATCTTTGTTGCACCGGGTAATGCCGGCAGCGCACTTGAAGCAAAAGTTAAAAATGTGAATATCGCTGTTGAAGATATCGAGGCATTAGTGGCTTTTGCCAAAGATAACAACGTTGAACTAACGATTGTCGGTCCTGAAGCGCCATTGGTTATCGGTGTGGTAGATGCATTCCAGGAAGCGGGTCTTGCTTGTTTTGGCCCAACTAAAGGTGCGGCACAATTAGAAGGCTCTAAAGCTTTCACTAAAGACTTTCTAGCGCGTCATGATATTCCGACGGCTTGGTACCAAAACTTCACTGAAATTGAGCCGGCTCTTGCCTATGTTCGTGAAAAAGGTGCGCCAATTGTAATTAAGGCTGATGGCCTGGCTGCTGGTAAAGGTGTGATCGTTGCGATGACCTTACAAGAAGCTGAAGATGCTATTCAGGATATGCTTGCGGGAAATGCATTTGGTGAAGCGGGACATCGTGTTGTTGTTGAAGAGTTCCTAGATGGTGAAGAAGCTTCATTTATCGTAATGGTTGATGGTGAAAATGTTGTGCCAATGGCAACCAGTCAAGATCATAAACGTGTAGGTGATGGTGATACCGGTCCAAATACTGGTGGTATGGGCGCTTATTCTCCTGCACCTGTGGTTACTCCTGAAATGCATCAACGTGTAATGGATTTAGTGATTAATCCTACAGTTAAAGGAATGGCTGCTGAAGGTAATACTTACACAGGTTTCCTATATGCAGGCCTTATGATTATGGCAGATGGTACACCTAAAGTAATCGAATATAACTGTCGTTTTGGTGATCCGGAAACGCAACCTATCATGTTACGCATGAAGTCAGATATCGTGACTCTTTGTTTAGCGGGCGTAAATGGCGAACTTGCTGATATGACTGCTGAGTTCGATGAGCGTGCTGCAATTGGTGTGGTATTAGCTGCTGGTGGTTACCCTGCTGATTATAAAAAAGGCTTACAGATTTCAGGTCTGCCAACTGCTGAAACTGAAGGTTTGAAAATATTCCATGCGGGCACAACAGAAGTTGACGGTAAAGTTGTAACTAATGGTGGTCGTGTACTTTGTGCAACGGCATTAGGTAATACAGTAACTGAAGCGCAACAAAATGCGTATCAATTAGCCAAACAAATTAGTTGGGATGGTATGTTCTATCGTAACGATATTGCTTACCGTGCCATTGCTCGTGAGCAAAATAAGTAAAGCAAATAGTTTATTCGTTTGTTAGCTAAGAAAAATCCGATGAGTAAAAATCATCGGATTTTTTGTTTTCAGATTGATCGGGAATAGTTAAAGTTCAACAACCAGATCCGAATAGGCTTTGGAACTGCAACTTAGTACATAACCTTGTGCTATTTGTTCGGCTGTTAACGTCGCCTGGCTAGTTGTTTCAATTTCACCTGTTACCTTACATTTACAAGCCCCGCAAACACCGGAACGACAAGCACCTATTACTGGCACTCCAGCGGCTTCTAAGGCATCAAGCAGGCTTTGGTTTTCTGCAACCTTAAAGCTTTTGCCATATTGAGGTGCTACTGCTTGATAACTAACGCCGGATGCAACAAGCTCCTTACTATTATCCAAGGCCACAAAACTTTCTTTATGGAATAGATCCATATCAAAGCCACTCTGCTCAGCTAAAAGCTCAACAGCTTGCATATATGGCGCAGGACCGCAGGTAAAGATTGTTCTGCCGCGGTTATCGGGGATTAATTTCTCAAAAAGTGGCGCGTCTAATATGCCTTGCATATCATCTGTATTGTTAGTCTGTTCTAAAATTCGAGTTAAACGGAAGTTATCATATTGCTCGTTCAGTGCTATCAGACTATTAGCCATAATCACATCATCCTCACTACGGGCACTATAGATAAAGTGAATATTAACTGCTTGCTTGGTATCTAATAACCAACGTGCCATCGACATACAGGGGGTGATGCCACTGCCCGCACTCATTAATAACAGCTCAGACGTTGTTGGGTTATCTTGTAGGGTAAATACACCTGCAGGTGCCATCGCAGGCAGCGCTATGCCTGCCTGCAGGTGATCTAATAAATAATTAGATACCTTACCTCCCAGAACTCGTTTAATGGTGACTGCAACAGACTCTGGTTGAGATGGAGTCGATGATAAGGAATAGGCGCGGTATTCAAGTTCACCAGCAACATCTACTTCAAAGGTTAAAAATTGTCCTGCTTTGTATTCAAACAGACCATCGTCTAGTTTTTTAAACTCAAAGGTGGCGCTATCTGCTGTTTCATCAATACGCTTGATACAGACTAGAGGCTCAAATGTGCTTGATTCTGTTTGCATAAATATCTCTTTTATTACTCGCTGAAGTATCTGATTAATCCGCTAGGGGTTAATCAGATAAGTTATTATTAAAATTTATTTAGCTAACATGGTTTCTAAATCAGACTCAACATCAGTAATTAAAGTCAGACCAAACTGTTGGTTAAGCACATTTAGCAGGTTGTCTGTTAAAAATGCCGGTTTACTTGGTCCAACGCGAATATTTTTAACACCTAGTGATAATAATGTTAATAATACAACAATCGCTTTTTGTTCAAACCAGCTCAAAACTAAGCTCAAAGGCAGATCGTTTACCCCGCACTCGAACTCTTCTGCCAGTGCCAGTGCTAATTGAATTGCAGAGTAAGAGTCATTGCATTGACCAACATCTAACAGACGGGGAATGCCGTTGATCTCACCAAAGTTGAGTTTGTTAAATTTAAATTTGCCGCACGCTAAGGTCAGGATCAGGCAATCTTGTGGAATGGCTTTGGTAAGATCTGTGTAGTAACTGCGCTCTTCTTTATCACCATCACAACCGCCGACTAAAAAGAAATGACGAATGTTACCCGCTTTCACCTGTTCAATAACGGCAGGAGCCGCATTCATTAAAGCGTTACGACCAAAACCAACGGTGATCTCATGCGGTATCTCTGAATATTTGAAACCTTCCATCGCTTGTGCACACTTGATTACTTCGCTGAAATCATTACCTTCAATATGAGCAACACCCGGCCAGCCGACGATGCTGCGGGTAAATATTCGATCTGCATAGTCGCCTACATTTGGATCAATCAGGCAGTTGGAGGTCATTACAATTGGGCCAGGAAAAGAAGCAAACTCTTTCTGCTGGTTTTGCCATGCACTGCCGTAGTTCGCAACAAGGTGAGTGTATTTTTTTAGTTCAGGGTAACCATGAGCAGGTAACATTTCACCATTAGTATAAACATTGATGCCAGTGCCTTCTGTCTGCTTGAGGATCATTTCAAGATCACAAAGATCGTGACCGGAAACTAAAATCGCCTTACCGGCAACTGATTTAACATTCACTTGACTAGGCTGCGGGTGACCGAATTTAGTTGTTTCACCTAAATCTAACATCTCCATTATTTTATAGTTGAGCGTACCAATTGCCATGCTTGTTTCAAGTAACTCAGCAAGGTCATCAGAATCTGTCGCCAGCCAGGCAAAAATCTGGTGAAACTCTGCGCTGACCTGTTCATCTGTTTGCCCGAGGATATAAGCATGTTCCATATAGGCTGCTGCGCCTTTAAGGCCATATAAACAAAGCAGACGTAGACCCATGATATCTTCATTAACCAGCTCTTTACCTCTATTTACTGCAACGCTACTCGCCTGAGATAATAATCCAAGATGATCGTTTGCCAACTCAAATTTAGCGGCCGCACTTGGCTCAACTGGTTGTTGACCTGCAAGTAGACAGGCAACTTCATATTTTTGTTTTAATTGATCGCGATAGCTCTGCGCCAGACGAGCATAACCAACAATACGATCTGCTTCAAAATTAACATTGGTGAGTGTGGCAAAAAAGGCTTTAGGGACAAACGCATCGATTTCTGCATTGATAATGTCAAACTCGCGTGCTTTTTCGGCATAAAAAGAGGTGCCTTGTAACGCATAGATCAGCACATCCTGCAGATCTGAAACCTCCTCTGTTTTACCACACATGCCCTGAGAGTAAGAGCAACCATCACCCGCAGGTGTTCGAATCGTTTGTTCACATTGAATACAAAACATAAATAACCTTTTTAATATAAATAAGTTAAATAACAATAAATAATAACCATATGTTACATAAGGTTATGAGTATGTTAAATTGAAAGTGAAAATACCACAGTAAACTGGTCTGGTATTGATCTGAGATAGGTTTTAAATAAATAGAGAAAATAGCGCGGTTATTCGCTGTGTAGTGACAATTACTTGTATTTAGGTTTGTGTCGTTCGAATTCTATTGAACTGTTTTAATACCATTCTAGGTAAGTAAATGGTCAATTTAGGCGTAGGGAAATTAATCATATCAAGGCATAAGTTGCAGTAAATGGTTGTTCCCTTTACAAAACTTATAACACAGAGATGGTTGATTTTAACCAGCATAAAAGATCAGATATTTATCTAGAATGGTATAAGGGCTGGATCTAACTGAAAAGCTGTTAATAAAGTAACAATGATTTGAGATAAACCTGGAGGTGGTTTGGATATATTATTAGTTATACTAAGAAAATCAGATGTGTGGAAGCTGTGTGTGAAGGGAGAAAGGGTGAAACAAGAGTTTCACCCAATATAATATTCTGTTAAAACAGATCCAAGTAATAATTACTTGGATAGTAATTATTTGTTAACAGATTCTTTAAGTGCTTTACCAGCTACAAAAGCAGGAACGTTAGCTGCTTTGATTTGAATATCTTCGCCAGTTTGTGGATTACGGCCTGTACGTGCTGCACGGTGACTTACTTTAAAAGTACCAAAACCGATTAATTGTACGGGTTCACCATCTTTCAGGCTATCTGTTACGCTAGCAAGAATTTGTTCTAAAGCAGCTTTAGCCTGAACTTTTGTTAAGTCCGCTTTTTCAGCAATATCAGCAACAAGTTGAGTTTTGTTCATCTTTGTATTTCCATTGTTATAGTTAGTTAGAATAGGCGTTTACCTGACAATAACGAATGTATTGCAAGTCGCCAGCCGAAGTAAAGACTAATACCTGTAAAATTCTGATATATTACTTTTAATTGTCTTTACTGTGTTAAAAATCACAAAATCATAGAAAATTTAGTCAGTTAAAGCGATACCGAGATTAGTTACGCCAAAGTCTACAACCAATTGACGGATAGCTTTTATTAACTCAGGGCTACGTTGATTGTCCAATTTTTCTAATAATGATTGTTGAAATTTTAACTGTTCTTGAAAAAGTGGCTCATCCTGTAGTGCGCTTTCATCAATTTCATTGCCACTTTGTAACTCAATAAAACTGGCGATAGTAGCAAATGCGGTTTGGCTGGCATTGAGCGCTTCATCCGTGGATTTACTTAAAAATGAATTGAAAGCACAACTCATAATAACGCAGTGATCGATAGCTGGGTAAACGCCGTAAAAATCAAAGTCACGCGAGTTTGGAATTATCTCTTCGAAATGCTCTTGCTGGATAGTGAAATTAATCTTGGCCCCTTTTACAGTCATTTTTTCCCAAAATAGCTGATTAATATTATCGATGGTTTGCCCATCTTCACTCTCGATCGCTTCACAAAAAAGATGGAAATGTAAAATAGTATGTTGTGCAAGAGCCATGCAAAAAACACTTTGCTGCCATGACTGTAAGTGTTTTAACTGGTCGTTAATCGGTAATAAAAGCATACATTTCCTAGTACAGTAATAAAGATATGGCTGAAGCTTATAGTAAGCAGAATAAAAGTCCTGCTTTTTTTATTAAATAAGGTTGGAAATTAACCCATACCCTGTTTTTCAATTTTTTGCCGCTTAAG
>NZ_CEZLMY010000008.1:23967-49559 GCF_983033635.1 Psychromonas sp.
ACACTGTTATTTTTCAACAGGCATAAAAAAAGCGACTGAGAAGTCGCTTTTTTCACTAAATAAGGTTGGAAATTAACCCATACCCTGTTTTTCAATTTTTTGCCGCTTAAGCTGCCACGCTTACAGTTACACTGTTATTTTTCAACAGGCATAAAAAAAGCGACTGAGAAGTCGCTTTTTTCATTAAATAAGGTTGGAAATTAACCCATACCATATTTTTTCAATTTTTTGCGTAGCGTACCACGGTTAATACCTAGCATTGTTGCTGCACGAGTCTGATTACCACGAGTGTACTGCATAATGATATCTAATAGTGGTGCTTCAACTTCAGATAAAACAAGCTCGTATAATTCAGTTGTATCTTGACCATTAAGTTGTGCCACGTAACCTGAAACAGCCTGACGTACTGAATCTCGAAGTGGTCGTTGAGTTATTTGCCCTGTAGCAGGAATACTGGTTGTTGTTGTAAGTGCTTCTGAAGAAATATTTTGTTCAAACATGGGTATTAACTCTTTAATTACTAATGATTTAAATAATTTTCTAATGTGTTTAATTGCGTAACAGGGCAATCAATCGCATTAAATTGTCGTTTAAAGTAACCTAACTGATCTTGCTCTTTTAAATACCATCCGACATGCTTCCTAGCAATTCGAGGCCCCATTATCTCTCCATAGAATCCATGTAAAGCTTGTACATGGCCTAGAAGAATGGAGCTTATTTCCATTTTTCCCAGAGGAGCAAGCTGCTCACCTGTTTTGAGATAGTGGTTAATTTCATTGAATATCCAAGGGGCACCTTGTGCTCCTCGTCCAATCATAATGGCGTCGGCACCAGTGTAATCAAGCACAAACTTGGCTTTTTCCACTGAAGTGATATCACCATTGGCAATCACAGGGATCGTTACATTTTCTTTAATTGTTTTTATTGTGTCGTATTCAGCAAATCCGTTATACAGACATTGCCTTGTACGACCATGCACAGCGAGTGCTTGGATACCAGATTGTTCTGCAATTTGTGCTATTTCAAGACCATTTCTACTTTCTGGATCCCAGCCAGTGCGAATCTTCAAAGTAACAGGAACATCAACCGCATCAACCACACTTCTTAAAATTGCTTGCACAAGTTTAGGGTGCGGTAATAAAGCTGAACCTGCTTTTTTCTTATTCACCTTTTTGGCTGGACAGCCCATATTAATATCAACAATCTGAGCGCCTTGCTGCACTGTTAACTGTGCAACTTTTGCCATTTCAACAGGCTCTGAGCCTGAAATCTGCACTGATCTAATGCCAGATTCATCATGGTAGTCCATTCTTAACTTAGATTTTTTACTATTCCATACTCGCGGATTAGACGACAGCATTTCAGAAACCGCAAGTCCAGCACCCTGTGAGCGACAAAGCTCACGGAAGGGGCGATCGGTTACCCCTGCCATTGGTGCTAAAATAATGTTGTTATCTAATTGATACTGACCAATGCGCATATAAAATATACAATCTCTCTAACTCAAGGCGGCGTAGTGTACGCATTTTTTGTAAGAGAATAAAGGTTAATAATTAACCATTTTAAAATTATTTAGCTTGCAAATTAATCGATTTTCAGTTTTGTATTATTTATAGGCTTTTTATGCCTGAAAGTCGCGCCCATTCATCTTTAATTGCAGCTTTATCCATTTTGAACCACTGACCATACACTTCAATTAACTCATCAGCTTGTTGTTCCAAAATTCCAGATAAGGCTAATAAACCATTATCTTTAATTAATGCTTCGATACTTGTTGATAATTCACGCAATGGACCGGCAAGAATATTCGCAACTAAGACATCTGCTAAAATACCTTCGGGTAAATCATCTGGTAAGTACAGCTCAAGTTGCTGTGAAACATTATTACGCTGCGCGTTATCACGGCTTGCTGTAATTGCTTGTGGGTCGATATCAATACCGATAACACGTTTTGCACCTAATTTAAGTGCTGCAATGGCTAAAATACCTGAGCCACAGCCAAAATCGATAACTACTTTATCTTGTAAATCCTGACCATCGAGCCATGCTAAACATAATGCAGTGGTTGGATGTGTGCCTGTACCGAATGCAAGGCCAGGATCCAGCATTACATTAACCGCACTTTCATCCGGAACGGGTTTCCAGCTTGGACAGATCCATAAACGTTCACCAAATTTCATGGGATGAAAATTATCCATCCATTCGCGTTCCCAATCTTTATCTTCAAGCGGCTCTATTTTTAGTGCAAAGTTGTCACTTAAAAGTGGGCTTTGTTTTAGCTGCAAAAGTACAGGGGACATATCGGTAGCTGCATCATAAAGCCCAGTTATATCTGTGTCACCCCATAGACGAGTTTCGCCGGGAGCTGGCTCAAAAATCGGCGCATCATGTGAGTCGGTAAAAGTGGCGGATAGGGCGCCACTTTCCATTAATAATTCTCCGATCAGTTCTGCATTTTCTGAAGTCGCATTTAACTTTAATTGTATCCAAGGCATAATTTTCACTCTTAGTCAGTATGATGGCGCAAGAATACAGGGGAAGCGGGTAAGAATATAGCCTTGCATAAACATTAATCGAAGCTGGATAAGTTCGACAAAAATTAAAGATAATTTAATGTGGCTGGCCATTTATGAGCGAAGTAGATTGTAAATTTGCATATAAGGAGTAACACTATCTTGGTATAGAAAGGAACTCTTAATGAATAAAATCGTAATTATCGATGACCATCAGTTATTTCTGCATGGTTTGAAACTAACCTTAGAAAATAACAATAATCAGGTTTGGGTCTTTGCTAACCCGGCTGACGCACTGATTAATATTGAACAATTACAGCCGGATCTGATTTTAATGGATCTTTGCATGCCGGAGATGGATGGTATCTGTTTGTTGGATGAATTGACAAAACGTCAGATTCTATCACCTGTGATTGTACTTTCAGCTTGTGAAGAGTATAAAAACGTTTTAATTGCGCTGCAAAAAGGTGCAATGGGGTTTATTCCCAAATCCTATCTGCCTCAAGAGATGCTGGATGCTTTACAAGATGTATTGATGGGGAATGTTTTTATTCCTAAAGCGATTGAAGAGCAATTGAATTCAATGGTTTTACAAGCTCGAAAAAACAAAGAGCGCTACCGGTTATCTGGGCGGCAATCGCAAATTCTAAAACTAATACACAGTGGCAAAACCAATAGGGAGATAGCGGAACTATTATCTATTTCGCAAGATACGGTTAAGTTTCATCAACGAGGTTTATATCAAGCATTAGATGTGTCCGGGGCGTCAAGCCGCAGCAAAGCGGTAGATAAAGCGATACAAATTGGTTTATTGGAAACGTTCTAATCAAAGCTGTTTTTTATTGTTAACTTAATAGTTGTCGTAACAATAAACGTAATACGGCTGGCCTTATCGGCTTGTGCAGTATTTTATAATTTAATGCATTACCCTTTTTAAGTTTGTCAGGATCCACCTCTCCAGTTAACAATACCGCGGCTAGCTGCTGCTCTTTTTGGGCAATTTCAATCAAATCAATGCCATTTTTATCACCTGGTAACCTGAAATCAGAAATAATAAGGGAAAACCTTTCCTGCTTTAATATTGTTAATGCTTGAGCGTAGGTCTCTGCACAATATAGCTGGTATCCCCAATTTTCGAAGAGCAGTGAAAGTGCGTTTAATATGCTCAGATCATCATCAACAAGTAAAATGTTTTCATTATTTCCTTTGCTTATGCTGTTTTGTGGCATGCTGGCTAAAATTTTATCGCCCTCTTTTACCTTGATAGAAAAACATGATCCCCTATCGGAAGTTTTAACCTTAATTTCAGTTTCTAAAAGGTGGGCTTTACGTTGTGCGATTGATAACCCAAGTCCTAACCATTTGCTTTTATTATGAAGTGGATTTTTACAGTGAGCCGTTTCATCAAACAGCGAGTTCATTTGTTCGCTATCTATTTTTTCACCCTGATCCCATACCTGCAAATTTACTGCACCTTTTAACTTGCGCGCACTCAACAATATCGAGCTGTTTACTGATTGCCTACCGTGAATTAACGCATTACTTAGCAAGGTATCTAAAATATCATTAATTAGCTTACCATCACTATTGATGATCACATCTGTAATTCGCACTCTTAACGTTAAACCTTGCTGCTTTGCTTGATATTGATATTTTTTAATTAATGGGGATATCACAGGCAAAAGATGAATATTTTCAACCTGTGGCTGGATGCTCTTGGAATCCAGGGAGGCAAGGTCGAACAGTGCTGATAGCCAGCAATCTAATTGCTCTGATGATTTTTGCAGGTTTTGTACAATACTATGTTGTGCTGTTTGTTTTAATTGTTTTTCGAGCAGGTGACTATACAAAGATAAACTACTTAAAGGCTGGCGAATATCATGAATGATTTGCTGTAAATACTGTGCACTTTTTTTATTCAGAGCTGCATTGTTGGCTGCGTTTTCTGTTTTTTTGACGAGTGGACGCGCGTTATTTTTGATATGTGCAAAGAGGGTTAAGAAAACTAATGTAGATAAAAAAATTGCATTTAATATAAATACCAGGGGGCTTGTATTGCCGACAACGGCCGTGAAGGTATAACAGATCACAATTGCAATATTGTTGAGTAGTAATAGCTGAAAACTATAAGCAAGTAGATAAGCATAAAAAAGAGGTAATAACAGGGTGAAATAAAGAAAACTATTCTGTGAGGTTTGTGCTTCAAAGTGGCTGTTGATAGTGATAAATAGCGTGCTAAACAAGGTTAAAACAGGCAGTAATAGAAAAATGGTCTTTTCTTTTTTCGTTAATAAGCAATGTACTAAATATGCGCAGAGTAAAATGGCTGAAAATGGAAAAATAAAAGGCAGATTAAAAGCCGCAGGAGGGGCAAAAAAACTGTAACTCTGTAACGAGCCAACACTGTAAAACAATAAAAATGCAGCCAATATAACAATGTTATACAAGCGAAGTGATTGCCACCTTGAAAGTAATATTTTTTTTACCGCTTGTTTATTATTCATAGCTCTATTTTGTGGAAGTGGTTTCGATAAAGTGTAATATTTTAGATAAAAAAAAAGCCTAACAAAGTTAGGCTTGCCTACAATATGTCTCTAATCATTATAAATTTTACAACAACAAAAGTTCATCTAAATGGCATTGAAAGTGGGTTTGCTACTATGCCTTAATTCCTTAAAGCAGGGATAGATTGCCCTATTCTTTTCTCTTGCGTAACTACCCACCCGGGTAGTTTTTGTCAAAACATCACTAAAGAGGTTAATTGAGCGCTTTTGTGTGATCAAGCGCACTCTGCAGGGCGAAAGAGTAACCCTTTGCACCTAAGCCACAAATAACCCCTTGTGCAATATCTGATAAATAAGAGTGGTGACGGAAACTTTCGCGAGCATGCACATTGGAAAGATGGACTTCAATAAAAGGAATATTTACACCTAATAAGGCGTCACGAATGGCGACACTGGTATGAGTGAATGCCGCTGGATTAATTATAATGAAATCAATTTTATTAAATGACTCATGAATTTTTTCAATGAGTTCATATTCCCGGTTTGATTGTAAATGGGTGAGTTCAATATTTGCTTGCAGTGCTTCACTTGTTAAGTCTTGGATAATATCTTCGAGTGTTTGTTTTCCGTAAACCTCGGGCTCACGTTGCCCTAGTAAATTGAGGTTTGGGCCATTTAATACTAACACTTTTATTTTTTGTGACATAAAAAAGATTCCTAGAAACAGTGTGGTTAGGAGTCTATCTGCTCTTCAATAAACTGGCTAGTACTCTCTTTGTTAAATATCTAAAAGCGGACTAATTTCAATCTTTCCTCAAAATTATTTTTCGGCGTTATATCAATAAAAACAGAGGGGTATAATTTAAGTGCTGGAATTTAGGTTTTATCTTCGCTTCTTAAGTTTACTTTTGCATCTTATTTTCTAAACTTAAGGCTGGGTAGGTAACTTTTTTAAATGTTGTTTTGGGTGGAAGTTGCCCCTCTTAATGACTTTCCGGGGGATATGATGTATTCCATTAAGCGAGATAAAGGTTTTGCCGTATTGACATCTGCATTGCTGTTAAGCATTGCGGGCATTGCATTTACTGCAAATATGGCGTCGACGCAATTAATTGATAATCAAATTATTGCTAACTACTACCGTAATAATGAAGCCTTTGTTAATGCCGAATCGGGTGTGAATTTAGTGTTAAGCAAGCTTACAGATGCAGGTATCGCTATCGGGTTACTTTCAACATTATCACCATTATCACCTCATAAATATACAGATAAAGATTACCATTACGAAGTGCAAGTTAATAAAATGAACGGCAATACAATACAGATAATATCTTATGGTCGTTCTATGGATAATAGCGCCCAGCGTACTATCCAATTAGAAGCTAACTATCTGGTTGACTACAATCCACCAAGAGCGCCTGTTTCCAGCAATGGCAAATTAAATATAGATTTCACAGCCAACATTAATGATGGCTGTGAAGGGTTAACTGCAGCGGACTGTCTTTCAGACGGTAATATTTCAGATTATATGATAATAAGTAATCCAGATGGAGATGTTACACCTGATTATGAAGATGCAGGGGATGTTATGTGTTTCGCTGAGGATTCTCTTGAAGCAAACAATATAGACACTCGTGCGTATTATGGTGATGATTCCCCGGATCGAATTGTTGATAATAACAATGATTGGGGAGATGTTCTCGCACCCGAAGGGTCAGTTTTTTTCGGCATGGATTCAGATCATGAGTTAGAACCCGATTCGTTATTCGAAGCGACATTTGGTATTGAACAAAATGAAGACAATATGGCTGCCCTTGAAAATTATGCGTTTCTGGTTGATATGACTATAGATGGGGCAGTAAGTTGCTCTGAGCAATTGAAAAATGTCGGTGATGAAGACAAAGTTATATATATCAAAGGTGATTGTAATATTGACCAATATGATGCATCGCAAAGTAATTCATCAGAAAACAAACGTTTTACCATTGGCACGGTTGACAATCCTAAAATGGTCTTTATTGAAGGAGGCACCTTTGTTAATCAACCCAATACCGGTGCGTCTGTGGTAGGTCTGTTATATTTTTTACCCGGTACAAGTACGCAAGTAGTACTAGGTGAAGATGGATTACCAGTGCTAGATGAAAATGACGTTCCAGTAACAGAAGAAGTAGAAGACTTAAGTGTTGATATGGGCGGGATGCGCGTTAATGGCGCGTTACTAACTGACTATAAGTGCTCGCATGATGGTTACGACAAAACAGATACTAGAGGGACTAAACAACATTTTTCGGCGCGTTATGATATATCGATTCTTAATGATTTGTATAATGAGGCAGGTGGCGCACCAATGGCCAGTGACTACAGTATAAAACCTGGTACTTGGAGGGATTTCTAATGAAAAAATTAATGAAAACGCGAGGTTTCTCATTGGTTGAAATTTTAGTGTCATTACTAGTAGTAAGTTTGGCTGCTGTGAATGTATCCGGCTTACAAAAAATGGTTGCTGAGCAAAATCGCAATAACGTTGCCCATACCGCTGTGATTGAATTAGCCACTGAAAAAATGGAAGATCTGTTAGAAAATGTCGATATTGATGACGTTGATGACCTAAATGGAAAGACGGGAAAAGAGACCTCCCCCGGTTTAGGTTTAACCACTTTTAATTATAAATGGGGGGTTGCAGAATTAGGTGGCGAAGTTGGTGAATATATTCGCGATGTGGAACTACAGATCACCTGGAACGATGCTAAGGGGGACTTACAAACCTTTACTTATTCTGAACAAGTAAATTTAAATACAGAACTTAAGGGGGGAGATGAATGGGATAAACAAGCGATAAATATTATTGTTTCACTGCTTGAAACAAATGATGTGATCTACTTTGAGCCTAAAATGGGATATAAAAAAGGTTCATTTGTTATTTATAACAGTCAATTATATGAGGCTACATCTGTTCATTCAGTTGGTAATGGACATCCGCGCGATGTTGCAGATCCGAATGAAGACACGGGGTGGAAAAATTATGGAAGAATAGATAATCCTGACTTGGCAAGTAATCTAGATTTAGCAACTTTGTTTATCGATTAATTAAATTTTCAACGGCATCTTCATTCATGTGTTATACCATTCTAGGTAAGTAAGTGGTCATTTTAGGCGTAGGAAAAATAAATCATATCAAGGCATGAGTTGCAGTAAATGGTTGTTCCCTTTACAAAACTTATAACGCAGAGATGGTTGATTTTAACCAGCATAAAAGATCAGATATTTATCTAGAGTGGTATGATTGTTAATTATAGTGTTAAATACAAAGGACAGTCTGTTCCATGATTAACAGCCAGTTAACTATTTTACAACAAGCGCAAGCTTATTTAAAAGCAACAACTTCTTCTCAATATACGCAAATTATTCACCCTTTGTTTATCAGCTCTGCTGGTGCACATATGCGCCATATTTTAGATCATTACCGAGCGATAATAACAGGGATGGATGATGGTTTTATCGATTATGATAAACGCAGTCGTGGTGGTGACAGCGAACTAAACCCCAATAGCGCTTTGGCTGAAATAGAACAAATTAAAACATTTTTATTATCGCTTTCAAAGTCCCAGCTTAAAATGGCTATGCAGCTCTCTACGGAAATATCAGTAACTGAAAAACAGGTTGAAGTTGTAAATACAACACTGGCTCGCGAGTTGATTTTTGCGGGCAGTCATGCAATTCATCACTTTGCCATGATAGAGCAAATTGCCAAAGCGCAGAATAAAGCAACACCGCAACAATTCGGTATCGCTCCTGCTACCGCTACATTTTTGCGCAGCGAAAAATGTGCACATTAACTTATCTGTTAACTGACTGTGGCTATGAGCTGTTTTTCAATCGCGATGAACAGCGTACTCGTCAGGTTGCAGAGCCCCCAACTTTAAATCAGAAACTTAATGCAATTTATCCAATCGATCCTGTCGGTCAAGGCAGCTGGCTGGCTGTGCATAACAGTGGCTTATCTTTAGCGTTATTGAATTTTTATCAAGCAGAGCAGGTGCTGACAGAAGGGACGTTTTTAAGTCGTGGGCAGATAATTTTATCGTTATTAAAAGATGCCGATAATGTTATCCCTTTATTAAAAGCAATGGACTTAACACAATACTCAGCTTTTCAACTGTGCATTTTTGAAAAAGACTTATCCAAGTTAAACAACCGAGCCAGAACTTTTCAGTGGAATGGTCTGGCGCTCACTGAGGTAGAAAACACACTGCCGATTACCTCTTCGAGTATTGAATTCCCAGCTGTTTATAAGCATAGGCGAGCGCGTTTTTTGCAAACGGTCGATAGTGATAATCCAACTCGGGAGCAGTTTTTAACTTATCACCGCTCACAAGAAACGCAGGGGAAATTGTCCGTGAAAATGTTTCGAGCCGATGCTTCAACCGTGAGTTTGAGTCATATTGTGGTCGCTGAAACAATTACTTTTACTTATTTTGATTATATAAATAACGGCAAACTAACCACTAAAAGTGAACGTTTACCCTTTTAGTTTTTAACGTTTACAGCCCAACCTTCTGGAAATACAGGAATCAGCATGTTAATTGATAACTTTCAATTTAATAATGCGGTGGCGGCATCTCCTCTTCTTCAGAGGCGAGTTGATTCGGCTCAGCTTCTTTTAACTTTGTAACAAGCAGTGCCACTTGTTCTGTTAACAGTTGTAATTTACGTTGCTGCTCAAATATTTCGTTATTTAAAGTTTCGATATTATCTTCATGAAATGCCACTTTCATCTCTAGTTGCTCGATACGATTTTCTTGCTTCATTATTTTCTCTATTGTTAATTTTCAAGCGCTTCTAGCGGCCAAACCTCTAAAAATCCGGCGGAGCTTTCGCTGGCAATCTTATCACCATCCCATAATGTGGCGGAGTATACTACAGCTGTTTTCGGACGTGTTTCTTTTCTTGGTGTAACCATCCATCTTTGTTGACTTAAACCTGTTTTTACATCCCACAATGTTATCATTTTTGTGCCGTTACCTGTCAGCAGGTGTTTGCCATCATTGATAAAACGTACAGAGGAGAAGATAGATTGACGCGCTGTATAAATCAGCGTGCTTTGCAGTTCCCCTGTTTTTAAATCCCATATCTGTGATGCTTTTTGATTATCGGCGACAAATGCATAACGCCCTTTATCTTCGAATTTGACCATAGAAACGCGGTGATGGAAGTTAAACTCTTGAATGATTTGCGCTGTTTTTGTGTTCCATAAAAAAGCACGATGATCGTTGCCACCCGATAGCGCATAAAGGCCATTGGCCGACAGATCGACACTATTAACCTTTTCAGTATGAACCGGCATCTCTAAACGGCGGCCTGTTTGTAAATCGATATGAACTACTTTGCCATTTACTTGTCCATACAAAACGTATCGCCCATTTGCAGAGATACGGATATCACGAATAGGCGAGTCACTAACTTGATAAAAGCCCAATGATTGTCCTGTTTTGATATCCCAAATAGCAAATTCGCGACGGCTTGCTGATAAAGCATGACTATTGTTGGCAGAAATGCGCACTATATAAATATCATTGCTTTGTGCATTGTGATGTTGCCATTGAAACAATAATTTATTATTACGGTTATCCCAGAGGCTTAAGCCGTGATGAATAGAAGAGATAATTGAGTAATCACCATTTTGAGAAATCTCGGCAGCAAAAGCGCCTTCAACAGCATGTTCGTATTGTTGTAAAGGCTGGTCTGATTGGCTGCAAGAGACCACAAAAATGAGACTCAGCAATATAAAAAGTGATTTAAAAGAGATGTTTAATGACATTTTTGAATTAACTTTTGGTTAAAATTAGCTTTAAGGTTAGTATAAGCTTACAAATTTTGATACCTGATTTTTTTCATTTTAGATGAGAAAATAGTATCGTCGCATGTTTTACCTAATAAATAAGAACAATTTTGGAGTAACAATGAAAAATGTATTTAAAGTTTCTTTATTAGCAGCTGCAGTTGTATTAACAGTAGGTTGTAATGAAAAAAAAGAGCCTGTTGCTACAGCACAAGAAGCTGCAGTAACTTTTGAAAATAACCAAGATAAAGTGGCTTATGCAATCGGCACATCATTTTCTCAGCAGTTTAATACAATGCTTGCTAAACAAGCTGAGTTAGGTATGGAATTAGATAAAGAAGTTGTTATTCAAGGTATCACAGATACATTACGCGGCAGCTCTAAATTAACTGATGAAGATATGATGGAAACGCTTAAAGCCTACGGTGAAGAAGTTAAAGCCGCAGCTGAAAAGCAGATGATTGAAAAAACAGCAAAAGCTGCTGAAGAAGCAAAAGTTTTCTTAGCTGAAAATGCAAAAGTAGAAGGTGTAACTGTTACTGAGTCTGGTTTACAGTACTCAGTAATGACAAAAGCTGACGGTCCTAAACCAAAAGCTGAAGATACAGTAACTGTACATTACGTTGGTACATTAGTAGATGGCACTGAATTTGACAGTTCTGTTAAACGTGGTCAGCCAGCGACATTCCCACTTAACCGTGTAATTCCTGGCTGGACTGAAGGCGTGCAGTTGATGAGTGTTGGTGAAAAATACAAATTCGTTATTCCTGCTGAACTTGCATACGCAGATCAAGGTGCGGGCTCTATCCCTCCTGGTGCAACGCTAATTTTTGAAGTTGAATTATTAGAAATTAAAGCAGCCGAAGCAGCTGAAGCGCCTGTTGCAGGATAATTCAATTTTACCTGTTTTGAAGGTCGCTTAGTGCGGCCTTTTTTTTGCCTGCGATTACTCGCTTAACTCTGCAAGATCTTATTCTTCTCTTTAAAATCAAAACAGCTCCAGATCCGTATAATAATTTCAGTCCCTAGTTTTCTCTGCTCTTTGTTTTTTATTAAATAGTGTATCCTTAGCGCATAAATTAAAGAGGTGAAATATGTGGGATGTAATAATCATAGGTGCGGGTGCATCAGGTTTAATGTGTGCGATTGAAGCAGGTAAACGAGGGCGTAAAGTTTTAGTGCTCGACCATGCAAAACGCGCAGGGCAAAAGATTATTATGAGTGGCGGGGGGCGTTGTAATTTCACTAATTTATATGTTGAACCTGCTAATTACCTGTGTGATAACCCGCATTTTGTAAAGTCAGCACTCAGCCGTTATAACCAATGGGACTTTATCACGCTGGTGGGTAAACATAATATCAGCTGGCACGAACGCGATCACGGGCAACTGTTTTGTGATGACAGCGCTAAACAGATTGTGCAGATGTTATTAGATGAAGCTCGAGATGCGGGCGTAAAAATCCAACTGCAATGTGAAATATTCTCACATACGAAAATAGCCGATCAGCATTTCTCTGTACAAACAAAACTCGGTGATTTTCAGTGTCAGTCACTGGTTGTCGCAACGGGCGGATTATCGCTGCCGAAAATGGGGGCAACACCGCTTGCGTATAAAATTGCGGATCAATACTTACTGCCGGTAAAATCAACACGCGCAGGGTTAGTACCGTTTACTCTGCAGCAAAATCAGAAAGAAAAATTAGCAACGCTTTCAGGTATCAGCTTTCCCGCAACTGCAACTTGCCAGCTAAAAAATGGCGGCAAAAAAGAGAAGACAATTAGTTTTACTGAAGCACTGTTATTCACCCATCGCGGTTTAAGCGGCCCGGTTATCCTGCAAATATCCAACTACTGGCAAGCGGGTGATAAATTAGTTTTAGATCTTTTGCCAAATCAGGATCTATTTGAACTGCTGATAAAAACACAGCAAAACCGTCCTGAACAAGCTTTAAAAACGCTGCTTGCACTGCAGTTACCAAAGCGAGTTATCGAGTGTTTATTAAGTTTGGCAGAAATCGAAAGCTTGCCGCTTAAGCAATATAACGAAAAGCAATTGCAACAGATTGCCGAGCTCTTTCATAACTGGTCGCCACAGATTAATGGTACCGAAGGTTACCGCACGGCAGAGGTAACATTAGGCGGTATTGATACTGATCTTATCTCATCAAAAACCATGCAATGTAAAAATGTAGCGGGTTTGTATTTTATCGGTGAATCATTAGATGTGACGGGCTGGCTAGGCGGCTTTAACTTCCAGTGGGCATGGGCAAGCGGCTGGGCAGCCGGGCAGGACGTTTAGTTTTTTCAGTTTTATTCCTAGCCTATTTGGTTTGTTTGTTGGCTTTCGCTTGTAGCCTATGGTTTAACTTTCATATTTGGTCTTCCGCCCCTGACGGCGTGTTACTTTTTCTCAACAGCAAGAAAAAGTAACCAAAAAGTGCCGTCCGTACGTTTTTTTATCTTGATAAATAAATCCCTTTTTAACGCACCAGTTCGGACCGCACATCCATGTGCGGATCCGAACTTAGTGGAAACGTCCTGTTTCCACTTGCTAAAGGAATTTATTGATCAAGAAAAACGTCAACGGAAGGTAAGACGCCAGCCGAAATATTGGGGTTATATTGGCAAGCTCTCTCAAATTTCACCTCTATTTCAAATAAAGGTGTCTACTAGATCGGATCAACTACATTGTCCAGTTCATTGGCTTGTTATGTGCACCTACACTGCATGTCTTTGTTGATTAACTTGTTATATGAAAATTTAATACGACAATCAAAACCTAACTTTTAATTGGATCATTGATTGCATCATTGAAACCTACAGGCATGGCTTTTGTTTTCCTCATTATCCTATGAGTTCGATTAGTATAGGTAGAATTACACCTTTCAGAACGGTCTAATTCACGCTTCTTGATTTCATCTGAAAGAGCCCAAGCCCATTCGGCATTATATTTAAAAGTGTAGTCCGCCAGTTTAGAGCAAAGCTCAAAATCATCAAATGTTGTAACTCTTTCGCTAGGCTTACCAAGAAAAATCGAACACGCTGACAAGTTCAGCAATAATGCGACACAAACAAATTTTCTCACTGTATTTCCTTTAAATTTACGTACTATGGATACATCTTCTTTCATATAACATCTTATTAGACGGAACAATTCAGTGTTTCCACAAGAAAGACGCCCATCAAATATTTATAATAAAAATGAACCTTACATTTTTATACGGTGTTTATCAAACGCTTATATTTTATAATAGGATTTACCGATTGTAGAAATACGGAACGCCTACGGCACGGTGTAAAGAAACATCTTATTTTTACAATGGAGGGGGTTATGAAGTGGTTTTTTAACGAAAACAATAATCCTATGAACTAGTGGAGATGTCTGATTAGCATTAATCATGATCCCCATCAAAATCACTCTTAATTTATCAGAATGTGATTCTAACTGATCCACAAGCCGCTTAAAGCGTTTACGGTATTTATCCTCTGTTGCTGGTTTTCCTTTATGTCGCTTTGCCATTTCAACAAAGCTCATGCCATCAAAACGATCCAAAAAGCAGTCTATCTTATTGGTATTTAACCCTATTTTTTAAATAATTCATTTAGCTTTTCGATAGTGTCACTTTGCAGAATGCTAATATTCAACTCAGAAGTAAAAATAGTTTGGATGTCTGGAATTATGTTGATTTTTTAGTCGTGACTATACTGATATGTATTAATTTCTCTAATGGATTAGGCTCGATGTGCACGGCAAAAAGTTCATCAAACAAAATGCTTAGCAAAAGTCTTCTTTATTTATCACTTTTCAGTTTCCCTGCAACTGCACTGGCTGATGAAGAGGGCACCCCCTACCAAACCAAAGCGACTAATTCTGCATGGGAAACAAAAGAGATCGATCCTGGTTTTTACGATTCCCCCTATCGAATTTCATTATTTAGCCCTCAAAGTGATGAAGATAATGAACGTTTACGAGACCAAACTTATACTGTTTTTGGATCAGGTTTTGCTGTACTTGGCGTCCTGGCGTTGATGCCGGAATCCGTGACAAAGTGGGATGATAGAGATGACCGCGATGAAAAATTACTAGAAAAGTGGCTCGAAAACGTTAAAGCGGGACCCGTCTGGGATCGTGATTCTTGGCACCTCAATGTTATCGGTCACGGGTATTTTGGTGGTGTTTATTACCAATCGGCACGTAAATCAGGCTACCGACAATGGGATGCATTTTTATACTCTTTCTTAATGTCGACATTATATTGGGAATATGGCATCGAAGCCTTTGCTGAGGTCCCGTCAATTCAAGACATTGTGCTGACCCCCGTCATAGGTTGGGCTTATGGCGAATGGGCGTTTAATACAGAGCGCGAGATTTGGAATAATGGGGGGAAGTTTTTAGATTCACAAACGATGGGTGACGTGTCTTTATTCTTACTTGATCCCGTTGACACCATAGGGCGTAGTGTTAATACTTTTTTAGGCAGAGACTATTTAAAAGCCGGTACGGGATATTTTACTTTCTCACAGGATAAACTGGGCGACGGCGAGGCGGAAGAAACCGTCATTGGCTTTAATGTAAAGTATCTATATGGCACAGATGACAGCCCTGCTTTACCCGGTATTAGTAAAAATCGCCATAAAAACATGAACTATACAACCCGTACGGTTGATCCTGTTGATACTGGTATCATCGGATTTTCCCTTGGGAGGCTTTACGTTGCGCCTGATGAGAGCTGGGCGTTAAAAGATGGCTATGGTTACCAATGGTCACTGGGTTTGTACTTTACTAAGTCACTCTCAGCACGATTAAATTACAGTTATGCAGAGTTAGAAGATAAACAAAGCGATCAAAAGGTAGATTACGAAACCTATGCATTAGATACGCAATATTATTTTAATAGTGATGCGAATTTCCGTCCCTATCTTACTGCGGGTTTCGGTGAGTTGATGTTTAAAAAATCACGCGATCACAAAACATTTCAAATTAATGGTGGCGTCGGTTTGCATTACAAAATTCATAATAATTGGGCTGTGCAAGTTGATTGGCGTAACATCTATACGACAAAATTGCACACCAATGAACAGCAAATTAGCAGTAGTATTTTATACCGTTTTGGTAAAGGCGAATAGTCGCTATAATGACACCATGCGCCAGTGGGGTCAGGTATTTACTTTTAACTGTCAATGAATTTGAGCCAATTTTTAGTATACCAATTGGCTCTTCATTAACAGAGCTGCTTAATAGCTCAGGCGACAACTACCTTGAATAACGCTGCCATATATGCCCGGCCTTTTGTTTTCTCATATAGAAAAATATGAAATTTAAAGGCGTTTACAGTGCTTCTTCTGCTTGATGTTGTTCAACACGGTTCCTGCCATTACGCTTGGCTAAGTAAAGTGCTGCATCGGCTTCTGAAATTATTTCTTCTAAGGATTTGTTTCTACTTAAAAAAGAAATTCCAATACTGACTGTTACCGGGATTTCATGTTTTCCAGAAAAGATTGGCGACTTATTAACACACTCACGAAGACGTTCACAAACCTGTCGTGTTTGCTGCTCAGTGGTGTTAGGTAAGATCAGTGCAAATTCTTCTCCACCGTATCGGCATAAGCTGTCAAATGTGCGCAGCGTATCTTGTAAACGGACTGCCAGCTCTTTTAAAACATCATCACCAGTTTGGTGTCCATAGGTATCGTTAATTAATTTAAATTTATCAGCATCAATCATTGCTATGCCGAGACCCCAGTTTAAACGACGGCAGCGAGAGGCATCCTGCACTAACTGATCTAGAAAAAACTTGCGATTGAACAGCCCTGTTAAATGATCATGAGTGCTAATTTCCTGCAGATCTAAGGCCTGCTCTGTGACATTTTCGAGTAGTCGTTGAGTAACCGCTATTTCTGTCACATCATAAATGGCAATGCCAACAGCAATGGCGGCGTTTTCACTGTCTTTAACCGGAAAGTAAGAGCAGTTCTGATACATAAAATCGACATCGTCGATTGAATATTGAGTACTGGGCAGTTTTAGCAGGTAGGGTCTATGCTCCCAGGAAGTGACGGCTTGATTATTAAGAACTAAAGTTGATCTGATTTTTTTATTTAGCCATGCTTCATTCACATCAGGAAAAAAGCTGGTTAGCTTGCGATTAATAATTTCCGCCGATTTTATATGACTATGCAGCTCCATAAAACGGTTCCAGAATATGACATTCATACGCCTGTCTAGGATAATAAAACCGATACTTGATAGTTCTTGCAGGAGCTTGGAAAACTCAGTGAACTGTTCTTCGTTTCCCATCAAAGCAACCTTTGTAAAGCATTGTGCAAGTTTTCTAAACTACTTATTTTAAGCGAAATAATATTGTCACAATACAAATTGATATCTTTAATAAAAAACTTAATCTCGAATAATAGAGTCTGATGTGTCTCTTGATTTTTTTGTTTAAAGAAAAAATCTTTTAATTCTGCATTGGGGGTGTTGAAAGCAACGATTGAAGGGTTGGTAAGTTCAATATCTAGCTCAAGCTGCTCCGCCAATCCTGAAAGACAGGCACTGTTTACCGCATTTGACACATCCAGTAACATCTCTTTCTGGCGTCTTTCATCAATAGCATCATACTCCTCATATCCAAGGATACTCACTAAATCAGAAAAGTTGTGACCGCCAATAATAAATGTTGAACGCCCTTCAATTTCGCCGATAAAAGATTGCTGGATAATATTGACAATCGGATTGCCAGCTTCAAATTTCAAGGCTAAGGCATCTAGCTTATCCGCATCCACCATCGCTACATTGGGTACATTCAGTGTAACCCTGTGTTCAAATACCTCTGATAGCTTGGCACCAGCTCTACCCATTCCTATATTTGCAAGTTCCTTTAGCGCATCGATCTGATAAGCAGTAAATTCTTGTTCAGTAGTCATCAAATCACCTCATGATGTTGCAGCATGGCAAGCAAAGTATCTGTTTTAATTGGTTTAGGTAAAAAATCTACCGCTCCACGCTCTTTGGCTATCTGCTTTGAGCTCTCTTGAATATCAGCCGAAATTATAAACACTCGAGAACGATAGTTGCGCTTATTAAGCTCTAATAAGACATCTAGGCCGTCAATATCGGGCATGGTCAGATCTAAAAAAATAACATCAAACTGCATGAGTTGACAAACTTCCAACGCTTCTTCACCGCAAATTACTTCAGTAACGTCAACGTCCCAGTCGCTGGGCAGCACTCGTTTTATCATATTCCGGGAAAAGGTTGAATCATCAACAATTAACAAAGACGTGGTCATTGTTTTCCTCTTATTTGGTAGTATTTATGCTTGTTGGTTATCCTTGGCTAATTAACTTTAAGTTAGCTATCGATTCCATTGCCGCATAAATCTGGTGTTATTGCACACTGTAATAATTTGATTTTCCCAATTATTTATATAGTGCAAACAAATCAAAGCAAAAATATATAGGCTATGCGTTTATGGGTCAATAACTTGCACAATTCAATATGACACGGGTCACGAGAGGTTGTTCTAAATGAGTGAAGCTCAATATTTTTAAAAAATTACTTAAGAAGTTTAAAGAGTACATTTTATGTTTGCTCCCGCTTCAGTGTGTTTATTATTCTAAATCCCTGCTGATGCTTTTTTGGAGCGGCAGGTTAAGAGCTGATCTCTGATTTTAACTGCGCCTGGTATTGTTGTTTAAATTTAAGAAATTTTGGGGTTATCACCATTGAACAGTAACCTTGAGTCGGATTATTAAGATAGTAACCTTGATGATAATCCTCGGCCGGATAGAAAGTTGTCAATTCAGTAACAGTGGTTTTAATCGTATCCTGATAAACATCCGCATCAGAAAGGCTTTTAATAAACTCTTCAGCCAGCAGTTTTTGTTGATGGTTGTGATAGAAAATAACTGAGCGATACTGTCTGCCAATATCATTGCCTTGCCGGTTGAGTTGCGTCGCGTCATGTAAGCTGAAAAACAGAGTTAGCAGCGTCTGATAATTGATCTTCGTATCATCAAATATGATTTGTACCGCTTCCGCATGTTCGCTGCTGCCTGTGCAAATATCCTGATAAGTTGGAGACTCAGTTACACCACCGGTATAACCGGAAACTGCACTTTTCACGCCGGTTAATGAGTTAAATGCCGCTTCGATACACCAAAAACAGCCTCCTGCAAATGTCGCTGTTGAAATTGCCATCTTGTACCTCATCAAAAATTTAATATTACCTGGTTAACTATAGTGCAAGGGAGTGGGGTTATATTTACCCTTAACTCCAGGCTTTTCTCTTATCTTTACCTATCTTTACCTAACTCGCCTTATATGCGTTGCAAAGTTTCAATATAATAAGCATTAATAACAATACTAATAACAATACTAATAACACCTGTTCCATTAAATTTTATTTCCAGGCTGCTTAAAACGATCTCTGCTGCGATATTAATCCTGTAATTAGAACAATTAGTTACTGCCGTTAATAGCTTGCTGCCAGGCGTTTTTCCTGCGCCTGCAATAGAGCGTTTAGTCAGTGGATTTGGTATAACAGATGGAACGCAAATAATGAGCAAACATATTTTTCTGGTGGCATTTTTAACTCTGACTTCTGCTATTTCGAGTTACAGCTCTGTCGCCGTTGCAAAAGGCAAAACAGCGCAGCGTGTTGTGACGGTTTACACGGACACAGTGCGCTACCATAAGGTATCACAAACCCTTGCTCTTATCGGAAAATTGCAGTCAGATCAGTTTGTCAGTATTGCGCCGGAGGTGGCGGGTAAAGTTAAGAAAATTAATGTAGTGGCCAATCAAAAAGTAAAAACGGGGCAGTTGCTGGTGCAGCTTGATGATAATAAAGCGCAGGCGGCGTTATTGGAAGCGAACGCTTATTTGTCGGATGAAAAACGTAAACTGAAAGAGTATGCCACCTTAGTTAAAAAAAATGCCATCACCAAAACTCAGCTAGATGCTCAGTCCGCGTTTGTTGAAATTGCCCAGGCAAGATTAATGGCCGCTAAAGCACAAGTGCAGGAGCATAAGTTAAGTGCGCCGTTCTCAGGCACAATCGGTTTAATCGATTTCAGTTTAGGTAAGATGGTCTCCAGTGGCACTGAGCTGTTAACCTTAGATGATCTCTCTAGCATGCAGTTGGATTTACAGGTGCCGGAGCGTTATCTCTCCATGTTATCTATCGGCATGAAAGTCACTGCTAAAAGTAGCGCATGGCCAAGTGCTGTTTTTAGCGGGCAAGTGATTGCTATCGATTCAAGAATTAACCCTGAAACTTTAAACCTGCGTGTGCGTGTTAAATTCAATAATCCCCAAAACAGATTAAAACCGGGCATGATGATGTCGGCAACCATGGCATTTCCAGCTATTAACGAACCTATTATTCCGGTGCAGGCTTTAGAATATTCCGGTAGCAAACGTTTTGTTTATATTGTCAATGAGTCAGGTATTACAAAACGAAGCGAAGTGATTTTAGGTGCGCGTATTGCTGATCAGGTTTTGATTGAAGAAGGAGTTAATGTAGGGGATAAAATAGTGGTGCAAGGTTTGGTCAATATGAAAGATGGTTTAAAAGTTAAAGATCTTGCCGGCGTTACAAGCGACACTAAGGAGAGCAATTAAATGTGGCTTTCCGATACCTCGGTTAAACGTCCGGTTGTTGCTATTGTGCTTAGTTTGCTGCTTTGTGTTTTTGGCAGTGTTGCTTTTAATAAATTGTCGGTCAGAGAGATGCCCGATGTAGAAAGCCCTGTTGTGACTGTTATGACGCGTTATGAAGGCGCGGCCGCTACTATTATGGAAGGCCAGGTAACCTCGGTGTTAGAAGAGCAAATTACCGGTATTAGTGGCATTGATGAAATCACCTCGGTGACACGTAACGGCATGTCGCGGATAACGGTTACTTTTGATTTAGGCTGGAATTTAACCGAAGGTGTGAGTGATGTGCGGGATGCGGTCGCCAAAGCGCAACGTTCACTTCCGGATCAGGCTGACGATCCGATTGTTGCTAAAAATAACGGCTCAGGTGAAGCCTCGCTGTATATTAATTTAAATTCGTCGCAAATGGATCGTACGCAGTTAACCGATTATGCGCAGCGGGTATTACAAGACCGCTTCAGTTTGATTTCCGGTGTCAGTTCGGTGGATATCTCCGGTGGTTTATATCAGGTCATGTATGTCAAACTTTTCCCTGATTTAATGGCCGGTAGAGGAGTGACCAGTAGTGATATTGTAGCGGCACTTAAAGCGGAAAATGTTGAAAACCCTGCTGGTGAAGTACGTAACGATACCACTGTGATGTCGGTCAGAACGGCGCGTTTGTATTATAAACCTCAAGATTTTGAATACTTAGTGGTGCGCACAGCCAGCGATGGCTCGCCCGTGTATTTAAAAGATGTCGCTCAGGTTTATGTCGGTGCTGAAAATGAAAGCTCATCGTTTAAAAGTGATGGGGTGGTTAATATCAGTTTGGGTATTATTGCACAATCGGATGCCAACCCGTTGGAGGTTGCTAACGCTGTCCATAAAGAAGTACAAAAAATTCAAAAGTTCCTGCCTGATGGCGCGCGGTTAGCGGTTGATTATGACTCGACGGTATTTATCGCACAATCCATCAAGGAAGTTTACAGCACCCTGTTTATTACTGGTGGTTTGGTTATTCTGGTGCTCTATCTCTTTATTGGTCAGGTCCGTGCGACTTTAATCCCTGCGATTACAGTGCCTGTTTCACTTGTTTCTTCATTTATTGCGGCATATTATTTTGGTTTTTCGATTAATTTAATCACCTTGATGGCGCTGATTTTATCAATTGGTCTGGTGGTCGATGATGCCATTGTGGTGGTCGAGAATATATTCCATCATATTGAAAAAGGTGAAACTCCCTTGGTAGCGGCTTATAAAGGTACTCGAGAGGTGGGATTTGCGGTTATTGCTACCACCTTGGTATTAGTGATGGTCTTTTTACCTATCTCATTTATGGACGGTATGGTTGGTTTGTTATTTACTGAGTTTTCGGTATTGCTTGCCATGTCGGTGATTTTCTCTTCGCTGGTTGCCTTAACGCTCACGCCCGTGCTGGCCAGTAAAATATTAAGAGGTAATGACAAAACGACGCGATTTACGCAAATGATGGAATCCCTGTTTGCCCGTTTAGAAGCTTTTTACCGTCAAGTACTTATTAAAGCGATTAAATTACGAGTGCTGGCACCCTTGGTTATTTTAGGCTGTATCGGCGCAAGTTTTTACCTGATGCAGCTGGTGCCGTCGCAACTTGCCCCAAAAGAAGATCGGGGCGTATTGTTTGCCTTTATTAAAGGCGCAGAGGGCACCAGTTATAACCGTATGAATGTCAATATGGATATCGTTGAACAGCGAATTTTACCGCTATTGGGACAAGGGGTGATTAAATCCTTCAGCACACAAGCACCCGCTTTTGGCGGTAATGCGGGGGATCAAACTGGTTTTGTAATTATGGTGCTGGAAGATTGGGATAAGCGCAGTGTTAATGCGCAACAAGCCTTGGCCTTAATAACTGAAGCCTTAAAAGATATTCCCGATGTTATGGTGCGGCCTTTAATGCCAGGTTTTAGAGGCGGCTCTGGTGATCCTGTGCAGTTTGTACTGGGTGGCTCTGATTACAGTGAACTGCAAAAGTGGGCGCAGTTATTACAGCAAGAAGCACAAGCGGCTGGCATCTTAGTTGCTGGCGATCTTGATTATTCTGAAAAAACACCAGAGCTGCTGGTTACGATCGATCAGGAACGGGCCGCTGAATTAGGCATTAGCGTGACAGAAGTCTCTACGACCTTAGAGATTATGCTCGGCGGTCGCAGCGAAACAACCTACATTGATCGTGGTGAAGAATATGATGTTTACCTTCGTGGTGATGAACGTAACTTTAATAATGTCTCGGACCTGAGTCAGATTTATATGCGTTCGCAAACGGGTGAACTGATAACACTCGATACCATTACCCATATTGAAGAGGTGGCTTCTGCACACCGACTTTCGCATAATAATAAACAGAAATCGATCACCTTAAGCGGCAGTGTCGCCCCCGGTTTCACTTTAGGGGAAGTATTAGATTTCTTAGATGCGAAATCGATTGAGTTACTGCCGGGTGATATCTCTGTTGATTACTCCGGGGAGTCGAAAGAATATAAAGAGAACCAAAGCAGTGTGCTGATTGTATTTGCTTTGGCGTTGCTGGTTGCTTATTTGGTACTGGCAGCTCAATTTGAAAGCTTTATTAACCCGCTGGTGGTGATGTTTACTGTGCCGATGGGCGTGTTAGGTGGTTTTTTAGGTTTGTATTTTATGCAGCAGGGTTTAAATATTTACAGTCAGATAGGCATGATTATGTTAATTGGTATGGTCACCAAGAATGGTATTTTAATTGTGGAGTTTGCCAACCAGCTGCGCGATCGCGGTATCGCGCTTGAGCAAGCTATTATTGATGCCTCGGCAAGACGGTTACGTCCTATTTTAATGACTGCGTTTACCACTTTGGCGGGGGCAATTCCGCTTATTTTATCAAGTGGTGCGGGTTCTGAAAGCCGTATTGCCGTTGGTACCGTCGTGTTCTTTGGCATGGGGGTTGCGACCTTAGTGACACTGCTGGTGATTCCTGCTATGTACCGACTGATTTCCGGCAAGACTCACTCACCCGGTTTTGTTGAGGCTCAATTACAAAAAGAGCTCGATAACGCACAAATGATTAAATGAGAAAGAGAGAGCCGTGAGCGGAACTGCTCTTGCCTTTTGCCTTGAGAAGCAAAAGTAAAGAGCAGATCTTTGTTTGGTGCTAGGTTATTACTTCGTTTTAAACTGGCTGACGTGCGACTCCAGTTGGTCAGATAATTCCTGCAGTGATTGAGCATGTTTTCCAGCTTCTGCAGAAGCCTCTTTAGCTTCATTCGCCCCAGTCTGAATTTCCACTACATTACGGTTTATCTCTTCTGCAACCAGATGTTGCTCCTCAGCCGATGTTGCAATCTGAGTGGTCATATCGCGAATTTTTTTGACTGACAGTTGGATCGATTCAAAAATTTCCTCGGTTGAGGCGGTATGCTCGGCTGTCTGTTTGGAATGGACCATACTGCTGGATAATTTACTGGTTACGGCATCGGTTCGATGACGCAAACTGGTTAGCCGTTTATCTATCTCCTGTGTTGATTCCGCAGTGCGACCAGCAAGTGTTCGAACTTCATCTGCGACAACTGCAAAGCCTCGTCCTTGCTCTCCTGCTCGGGCTGCTTCAATCGCTGCATTTAGGGCCAGTAGGTTAGTTTGTTCCGCAATACCCCTGATCGTATCTAGAATAACGGTTATATTGCTTGATTCCTCTGCCAGCTCTGCCATAGCATCGTTAGACTCAGCCAGTATGTTTTCAAGTGAAGCAACAGCTTCTACGGTTCCTTGAATTAAACCTCGCCCCTGTTCAACTTGCTGATCTCCATTATCAGCGGCAGATGCGGCTTCGGTACAATTTAAGGCAACTTCATTAGCCGTTGCTACCATCTCATGAAAAGCGGTTGTAACTTGATCAATTGATGCTAACTGATTATGAGCAACGACATCAACTGCAGATGATGCACTGCGTGCTTTTGTGGAAATACTGTTCATCTCTTGGCTGGTGGATGTCACTTTAGTGACAATTTGATAAATATTGCTAATGAAGGTATTAAATGCACTCGCCATCTCGCCTGATTCATCCTGTGATTTTATTTCAAGCCGGCGGGTTAGATCGCCCTCTCCTGATGCTATATCCTGCAATCCTTCGGTGATGGCATTCATTGGTTTGGTGATCATACCTGCTAAAATGAAGCCCGCGATAATAAATATGAGCAGCAGTACGCTACTAATGATAAGCATCTTGGTGGTCATACTATTTGCTTGTGCATAAACTTCATCTTCAACGACAAGCCCGATAAATTTCCAGCCGAGGCTCGGTGACACGTAAACATTGGCAAACCACTCTTTGCCATCCAGCTGGATTGGGTGCAAACCTTGTTCAATATTTGCTAATTGACTATAAGCTCCACCTAGTGAATTCAACTGCTTAAAATTGTGATCTGGATTGCTTGGATCCGCGAGAATATTGCCAGTATCTTCAACCAAAATGACATAACCAGACTCAGCAAAGGTGATTTTTTTCACCATTTCGGTTAATTTTAATAAAGTCACGTCTACACCTATGGTACCAAATGCACCATCTACCCCTTCAAAGCGCTGCAGATAATCAAGCAATGGTGCTCCGGTATTACTGTCTGCATAAGCTGGTACGCGAACGGGGGTGGTTGAATTGATTGAGCTGGTATACCAAGGTCGTGCGCGAGGATCATATTCATTGGCACTTTTACCCATTGGCCATTGAATATAACCACCATGATCCATGCCTAGGTAGACATAGGCAAGATCCGGTTTTGCTTCCCCTAAGGCAGCCATCAGCTCAAACGCTGCCGCTTCTACGGCAGAATTCTCCGGCGGCGTCATTTGACGGGAAGGTTGACCGACATAACTGGTTACTGATTTATCCAGTTGACGGGTCTGCATCACATTAGCTAAGAATTTAGCATCCTCTGCAAGGCCGTTTAGATAAAGAGTAAAGGCCGTATCAACATGGGCAATTTCCGAGGAGCTTGAATGCTGAAAAGACAGAACGGCATTATCACGAATACTCTTGATAGCTACGCCGGATAAAATCAGCACTGGAAAGAGAACACTTGCGACG
>NZ_CEZLMY010000009.1:0-12237 GCF_983033635.1 Psychromonas sp.
ATCTAAGTACAATTTGGCTTGCTGATTTTGCATCTTGAAGTAACATGGGTATATATTTAACAAAACAGCAACAATTATGACAGGATATCTAATTCTTGCCAAAGGTCATCAATTTTTTCTTGCACTTTTTTATCCATAACGATCGGTACGCCCCATTCTCGATCGGTTTCTCCCGGCCATTTATTGGTTGCGTCGAGTCCCATCTTTGAGCCTAACCCCGAGACTGGCGAAGCAAAATCTAAATAATCGATAGGGGTATTTTCAACCATAGTGGTATCTCTAGCAGGATCCATACGGGTGGTAATTGCCCAAATCACATCATTCCAATCACGTACATTAACATCGTCATCACAAACAATAATAAATTTGGTATACATAAATTGACGTAAAAAAGACCAAATCCCTAACATCACACGTTTAGCATGCCCGGGATAACTTTTTTTAATAGAAACAACCGCCATACGGTATGAGCACCCTTCTGGCGGCAAATAAAAATCGATAATTTCAGGAAACTGTTTTTGTAAAATAGGCACAAACACTTCATTGAGTGCCACCCCTAAAATCGCAGGCTCATCGGGCGGTCGACCCGTATAAGTGCTGTGATAAATAGGATTTTCACGATGAGTAACATGGGTAACAGTCATCACCTGAAAATCATCTACCTCATTATAATAACCAGTATGATCACCATATGGACCTTCCGGTGCTTCTTCTCCTGGCTGCAAGTAACCTTCAAGAATAATTTCAGCGGATGCAGGTACATCTAAATTATTACTCAGGCTCTTTGCTACTTTTGTACGCGAACCACGTAATAAACCCGCAAAAGCATATTCAGATAAGGTATCAGGAATCGGTGTTACAGCGCCTAAGATAGTCGCTGGATCGGCACCTAATGCAACAGAAACTGGAAAAGGTTTACCGGGATTAACCTCTTGCCACTCTCGATAATCAATCGCACCACCACGGTGAGATAACCAACGCATAATTATTTTGTTTTTACCCAGTAACTGCTGACGGTAAATCCCTAAGTTCTGGCGTTTTTTATAAGGACCTTGAGTAATGGTTAAACCCCAAGTAATTAAAGGTGCAACATCACCAGGCCAACAGGTCATTACAGGTAACTTTGTTAAATCAACATCGTCCCCCTGCATAATCACCTGCTGACACTCAGGGTTACGCACTTTTTTGGTGGGCATATTTAAAACTTGTTTAAATATGGGCAATTTTTCCCATAATGACTTAATTCCCTTTGGTGGCTCAGGCTCTTTTAGATAAGCTAACCACTGCCCCACCTCTTTTAATGCTTCTACATTATCTTTACCCATAGCTAACGCCACACGTTGTGTTGTACCAAATAGATTGGTCAGTACGGGGGTGTCATAACCTTTTGGGTTTTCAAATAAAAGCGCAGGACCGCCAGCACGAAGTGTACGATCGGAGATTTCAGTCATCTCTAAATTAGGATCAATTTCTTGGCTAATACGTTTTAATAAACCTTTTTCTTCAAGTTGAGAAATAAAGTCACGTAAGTCATCAAATTTCATAACTGTCCTGCTAAAAAATAGTGAAAAAAAACGCTACCAAAAGTAGCGTTGTATCATTTTATTGAATAACCAAAGTGCTTATTTTGCTTTCTGGTTTTTCATTGCAGTAAAAAAATCATCGTTGGTTTTACTTAAACCAAGTTTATCAATCATAAACTCAGTGGCACCAATTTCACCCATAGGATGAACAATCTTACGTAAAATCCACATACGTTGTAATTCATCAGCTTTAGTCAGCAACTCTTCACGACGAGTACCTGAGCGGGTAATATCAATCGCCGGGTAGACACGTTTTTCTGCAAGTTTACGGTTTAAGTGAATTTCCGAGTTACCTGTACCTTTAAACTCTTCGTAGATAACTTCATCCATTTTAGAGCCGGTATCAATCAATGCCGTTGCCAGAATAGTTAAACTGCCACCCTCTTCAACATTACGCGCGGCACCAAAAAAGCGTTTCGGACGATGTAATGCGTTTGCATCCACACCACCAGTTAATACTTTGCCAGAACTCGGAACAACCGTATTGTAGGCACGTGCCAAACGGGTAATCGAGTCAAGCAAGATAACCACATCTTTTTTATGCTCAACCAGACGTTTCGCTTTCTCAATTACCATTTCAGCAACTTGTACGTGACGGCTTGCAGGCTCGTCAAATGTTGAAGCGACCACCTCTCCACGCACTAAGCGACGCATTTCAGTCACCTCTTCAGGGCGTTCATCAATCAATAAAACAATAAGTACGGCATCTGGATAATTAAGGCTTAGGCTCTGTGCAATATTTTGCAGCAGCATCGTTTTACCCGCTTTTGGTGGCGCAACAATCAAGCCACGTTGTCCTCTACCAATGGGTGAAACTAAATCCAAAATTCGCGCAGTGATATCTTCAGTACTACCATTACCATTTTCTAAGCGGAAACGCTCATCGGGATGGATTGGAGTTAAGTTTTCGAAAAGGATCTTATTGCGGGAGTTTTCTGGCTTATTGAAATTAACTTGATTAATTTTTAGTAGAGCGAAATAACGCTCGCCATCTTTTGGCGGACGGATTTTACCTTCAACACTATCGCCAGTACGCAGGTTAAAACGACGAATCTGACTTGGTGAAATGTAAATATCATCAGGACCAGCAAGGTATGAGCTATCGGAACTTCGTAAAAAGCCAAAGCCATCTTGTAATATTTCAAGTACACCAGCACCAAAAATATCTTCGCCGCTTTTAGCATGGGCTTTTAGAATTGCAAAAATAATGTCTTGTTTTCTTAAGCGAGCTAAGTTTTCTAGCTTCATTGATTCGCCAAGTTTAACAAGTTCAGAAACAGGTGTGTCTTTTAGTTCGGTTAGATTCATAAGTTATATAGGTGTACAGATTTGAAGTGAGTGAATAGTTGAATTTGAGAATTCATTTGCTCATAATTTGAGCGTAAAGATAGCACTAAAATTAATATTAGTCCAGATTGGACGTGCTGTGGATCACAACTTGTCCAATCTGATGTGAATTATTAGATATTAGCATCTAAAAATTCAACAAGTTGAGCTTTTGAAAGCGCTCCAACTTTAGTCGCGGCAACTTTACCATCTTTAAATAATAATAATGTTGGGATACCACGGATACCAAACTTAGGCGGTGTACCGCTATTTTGGTCAATGTTTAGTTTACCAATTGTAACTTTACCTGCGTATTCAGTAGCAACTTCGCTAAGAATTGGTGCAATCATTTTACAAGGTCCACACCATTCAGCCCAAAAATCAACTAAAACAGGGCCTTCAGCATTAACTACATCTTGATCAAAACTTGCATCACTTAAAGTTACGATACTATCGCTCATTTTTCTCTCCAGAAAGAATTGGCTAGTAAATAAATACTATAACACGAATATATTAAAATTAATTTTTGATATTTGAATCGATCTCAATACTTATTGCAAGTATAAACTGCTATGATTTGCAAATGAATAAAACACACCTAACTCAAATAAAATTTGCAGACCTTCCTCTTCAGGAAAGTCTAATTTCAGGTTTAACATCACAAGGCTATGAATACTGTACTCCTATTCAAGCATTGTCTTTGCCTATCACCCTAACAGGGAAAGATATAGCAGGACAAGCGCAAACAGGAACAGGTAAAACACTTGCGTTTTTACCCGCTGTATTTCATCACTTGTTAAGTAATGCACAACCTGAGAATCGCCGTAAGAATCAACCTCGGGCTATCATTTTAGCGCCGACACGTGAACTTGCAATTCAAATTCATAAAGATGCAATAATACTTGCTAAAGCATCTAACTTACGCCTTGGGTTAGCATATGGGGGCGAGAAAGTTGAAATTCAACACACTAAACTAGAAAAAGGTGTTGATATATTAATTGGTACAACAGGTCGAATTATTGATTTTATCAAACAAGGTGTTATTGACCTTGGATCAATACAAAGTGTTGTACTCGATGAAGCCGATCGTATGTTTGATCTTGGTTTTATCAAAGATATCCGTTATATGTTTAGACGTATGCCAGAGGCAAGTAGCCGCTTAAACATGCTGTTCTCTGCAACCTTGTCACATAAAGTACAAGAGCTCGCTTTTGAACATATGAATGATCCTGAACATATTCAAATAGAACCAGAGATCATGACATCAGTCAATATCACTGAAGAACTGTTTTATCCTTCTAATGAAGATAAGATGCTTCTTTTACTTACCTTAATAGAAGATGAGTGGCCAGATAAAGCCATCGTTTTTGCTAATACAAAGCATACTTGTGAAAAGGTATGGGGTTATCTTGCTGGTGACGGTTTACGTGCAGGTCTGCTAACTGGTGATGTCCCACAAAATAAACGCATTAAAATATTAGAGCAATTTACCCAAGGTGAAATTGATATCTTAATCGCAACCGATGTTGCTGCCCGTGGTTTGCACATTCCCAAAGTATCGCATGTCTTTAACTTTGATCTGCCGGATGATTGTGAAGATTACGTGCATCGCATAGGTCGAACGGGTCGTGCAGGTGAAAAAGGGTTAGCAATAAGTTTAGCATGTGAAAAGTACGTCTTTAACTTACCTGCAATTGAAGAGTACATTAAACATCCTATTACCGTAAGTGAATATGATAAAGATGCACTGCTTGATTCTTTGCCTGTTATGAAAGTAACCAAGTACAAAGCACACCCAAATAATCGCAAAGATAATTATCACCGCAGCCACAAGCGCTAATATTATGTGCGAAAATCACTATACCATTATTGACCTTGGCTCCAATAGTTTCCATATGCTAACGGTACAAAAAACCGATAATGGTTTTAGTGTTTTTTCTAAAAAAAAACAAAAAGTCAGACTTGCTGCCGGATTAGATAAGCAGCAGAATTTAACAAGCGACACAATGGAAAATGGCTGGTCTTGCTTACAAGAATTCAGAGATGAATTAAATAAATTACAACCCTGTAAAATTTTGGTCACTGCAACTGCTGCACTGCGCATGGCTAAAAACAAACAGATATTCATAGACCAAGCACAAACAATCCTTCAACTCCCTATTAAACTAATTTCGGGTATTGAAGAAGCTAAAACTATTTATCGTGGTGTCGCTTTTACAGATAAGATCAGCGAACAATTACTGGTTATCGATATAGGTGGCGCAAGTACAGAATTAATCATAGGTAAAGGCAACAAGGTGTTGCTAGCACAAAGTTTAAATATGGGCTGTGTGACCTGGTTAAATAAATACTTTGCAGATCAAAAGCTTGATCATGACAATTTCAATAATGCAGTTAATATGGCAAAAACAGTCATAGCCCCGCAAATAAAAAACTATACGGAGCAAGGCTGGACTCTAACAATGGGTGCTTCAGGCACAATCCAAGCAGTGCAAGAGATCAATAATAAGCAACAGATAAGTAAACAACTGACGCTTGATTTATTAAATCAAATTAAACAGATGTGCATCAACTGTAAGGATATTAGTTCATTAGATATTGATGGATTAAAGCCTTCAAGAGTCCCCGTATTTGCAAGTGGTCTCGCAATACTGATAGCCCTGTTTGAATCGCTAAATATCACATCTTTAAAACGCTCAAAAGGCGCATTGCGAGAAGGGTTAATTAGTATTTTATTTGCAGATAATTAGGCAGATATAGATTTAATTTAACCATGCAAAACCTGCAAAACCTGCCAGGCTAGAAGGCTCCAACTCCCTAATCATTACAAATAAACATGCAGTTAGATACGGGCCGGCACTGCGCTGATATCGATAGGCATTTTGATAATATCACCACAATAAAACGATAGGCATTTTCATACTGCTCAGAGCCCGCCACTATAGTTACCTTAGTTGTTTTTGAAATGGCTTTTGCCACATTAACGAATACCTTTTGAGCAGGTTTTCCTCCGAATCTCCAATTATCCGATCTCTCCGGCCACAAAAAGGTATGGCTGTCCAGCTTTTCAAGGTTCCCAACTACCAGGTTTCACCGAGTTGCCCTCGGTTCTTTTTTATCTGCTTACAATAGCTTGAGTCATACTTTTTACATCATTGGCGGATAGTTTCATAACTTGCAGTGGCACCTTTAGCTGCAAGCAATTCTTCGATAACTCGAAAACTCAGAATATTATCGCAGAATTGGTAGAGCAGTTGTTAAGTTGATAGTACCCCGCCGCTCTGCATAAACGATCGGCAGCACTGTTTTGAAGGAAAAGAGCCTCAGCTTATGAAATTAACTAAGGCTCTTGTTTTATACAGCAGGGATCTGCTGAGTTATACAATGAATATTCCCCCCGCCTAACAGGATTTCCCGCGCATCCACGCCGGTAAGCTGATATTCGGGATAAAGTCCGGCTAATATCTCCTGCGCCTGTTGATCCGTTTTTTCATCCAGAAGGGGAAAAATAATGTGCTTATTGGAAATAAGATAATTTGCATAGGATCCGGCTAAACGCTCACCGGGCTCTCTTGCCATACCATCACAAATGTCAACACCACACGCCTCTTCGTCGGTAATATACAGCGGTCCCGGCATCGGTAGCTTATGAATGATAATATCTCTGCCCTTTGCATCGGACTGAGCAGATAAAGCCTGCTGTACTTTTCTTGATATCGCATATTGAGGATCATCCGGATCATCACACCAGGTAAGTACAACCTCACCCGGCGCAACAACATGCATTAAATTATCAACATGACCGTTGGTTTCATCATTATACAGCCCCAGAGGAAGCCAGATAACCTTTTCTATGGCAAGGTATTGTTTTAACACTTGTTCAATCTCATTTTTTGTTAATTCAGGATTTCTACTAGGATGGAGCAGACACTCTTCAGTCGTATATAAAGTACCTTCACCATCGACATGAATCGAGCCTCCTTCTAATACGATAGGAGCGCGATAACTGTCATCAATTAACACTTCACACACTTTTTGAGCGACAGCATCATCCTTATTCCAGGGAAAGTACAATCCGTCAACCAGGCCTCCCCAGGCATTAAATTTCCAGTCAACACCACGCCGGATACCTTTATTATTGACCACATAGGAAGGTCCGATATCGCGCATCCAGGAATCATCCGTACTCATTTCAATCAGCTGAATATTTTCAGGCAGCTGCGCACGGGCATTTTCATACTGCTCAGAGCCCGCCACCATAGTTACCTTAGTTGTTTTTGAAATGGCTTTTGCCACATTAACGAATGCCTTTTGAGCAGGTTTTCCTCCGTATCTCCAATTATCCGATCTCTCCGGCCAGGCCATCCAAATTCCGGCATGAGGTTCATGTTCAGCCGGCATTCTAAAACCGTCATTTAATGGTGTGCTTTTCAGTTGTGTACTCATGTTATTTATCCTCCGAAAGTTTTAATTCACTTGGCTTTGCAGTTCGAACTGCTTTTTACTGGTCGCCTGAACTAATAAGTACTCACCGATAGCAACAGTGATAAGCACACCGATAAATACCGGCGCGCTGTAGCTCCAGTCGACTGACAGAGACATAAGATCCGGGAAGATAAACAGTATTACAGCCTGAACAATGACCAGGAAACAGATCACAGATAACAGCCATTGTGTTTTGATACCGCCCGGAACGCAGAATGGTCGTTCACGCTGACCGTCAGAAATGCGCAATTTTAAATATGATGGAAACATAAACAGGTAAGGCAGAAGGAAAATACAGCTGGAGAATGCAAAGACAGACCAGAACAACTGATCGCTGTTTTGTGCGAAAACGGCATAAGCAAGAATGACAACGGTAGAAACCATACCGGTAATATTATTTGCGCCGACCGGCGTATTATATTTTTCTGACATTTGCCCGACGACAGCAGGAAGCTCCCCTTCACTGGCGGCTTCAGCAGCAGCCCGGCTCGCTCCCATGGTCCAGGTGACCATATTGCCGATGAAACTCAGCAGCACCATTATTCCTATTGCAAACACCATAAACTGACCGAATGCACTGTCTCCGAACAATGTTTTTAGTGTGTCGGTAATACCGGCAACTAATCCGATATTTTCAACGGGAAGTGCCATCAATATACCGATAGTTCCGAACAAGTATAAAAATGCGGTAATACCGGCAGCTAAAAAGATCGCTTTAGGCATATCTTTAACGTCTTTCATCTCTTTAGTCATTGTGGCGGCCAGTTCAAAGCCCATTAAGTTAAAAATCAGTGCAGGCAGAAAAGCAGCCCCGGTATCTAAGGAGGGCAGCATAGCTGAAAAACTGAACTCATTCGCAACACCATGTTTTACAGCATAAAAGAAACCGCCAAAACCAAGCACCAGAATAACGATAACTTTAAGAACGGCCCCGACACTGGTGATCCAGACGCCGACATCGACTGAGATATTACATAACCAAACCGTCAGCCAGGTTAATAAGATACAAATACAGATCTGCCAGAAAATAGAGAGATCCGGCATAAACAGTTCAGCAAACATGCCGGCAAACATGATGTAAACAGCCGGCATCCATAAACCCACGTTGATCCAGTAAAACCAGGTAGTTCTGACAGCCCATTTATAACCGAAAGCCTGTTTAACCCAGTCATAAATACCGCCGTCACCCGGGTAAGTTGTACTTAATTCAGAAGTGATTAATCCGTAAGGAATAACAAAAATAACAAAAGTTAACAGCCACCACCCCACCGCACTGACGCCGATTGATGCTGAAGCGGTCAATGTATCCAGCACGATGACAGCGCAGAGGCTAAATAAAGCGAGACTGGTGACTCCCATTTTTCCTGTTGATGCTTTTGTGTCCATATCTTTTTCTCCAAATAGAGTTAAGGGGGATTGCATTTATACCCATTTAATCAGAATTACAGATCATGAATTGTTATCAGAATCACTTATCGACATTTATGAAAGTTAGACAGGAATAATCGTGAGGCAGTGTCCGAAATATAGCCCTTTTGGACAGCGAAAGAAGAAAATTGATTCTCATCAAATAACTGACAGGGCGATCGAAGGTAGTTTATTAGTCCAGCCAATATGATTGTTTAATTAACGGAGTGAAACATGAATAGTAAACCAATATTAGTGGTTGCCATCGGCGGCAATGCTCTTCTTAAAAGAGGAGAGGAGATGAGCTGTGCTAATCAGATAAAGAATATTGCTAAAACGACCTCGGCCTTAGCAAAGCTAAATGAAAATTATCGACTGGTTATTGTACATGGTAATGGACCTCAGGTCGGATTACTGTCATTGCAGAACTTAACCTTTAAAGAAACTCCACCTTATCCTCTTGATGTGCTGGGAGCCGAAACACAGGGCATGATTGGTTACCTGATGGAGCAGGGACTTCAGAGAGTTCTGCCGAATGTCCATATCAGCACGGTGCTCACTCAAATTGAAGTGGACGGCGATGATCCTGCCTTCAAAAACCAGTGTAAATTTATCGGCCCCGTATATGAGAAAAGCGAGGCATTAAGTAATGCGGAAAAGTTCGGCTGGGATATTAAACCCGATGGAGAACACTGGCGAAGAGTTGTCGCATCTCCCATACCGCAGAGAATTGTCCAGTTGGATGCAATTAATGCACTGCTCAATGCAGGCCATGTGGTCATCTGCTGCGGCGGCGGTGGCTCTCCGGTTATTAAAAAAGGAAGTGAAGTTTTAGGTGTTGAAGCCGTCATTGATAAAGATCTGGCTGCTTCTGTTTTAGCAAAACAGTTAAATGCTAAAGACTTTTTAATCTTAACTGACGGTGAAAATGTATGCCTGGACTGGGGCACGCCTGATGAACGGCCTCTCTTTGATATCAGTGTTGAGGAAATTGGTAAATATACATTTCCACCGGGCTCTATGGGACCGAAAGTTGATGCTTGTTGTGATTTTGTGCAGGAAACTCAGGGCAACGGTCATATCGGCTCATTACATCGAGCATTTGAGATTATGAATAAAGAATCCGGTACGCATATTCGATTTAAATTACCATTAACAGCAGAAGCTGGCTTAGTTACTCAAACTCAAATAGCTTATTGATATATGGTGTGTTTTTATTTTAACGGGATTTGATAATGAGAAAAGAAAAGACTGAAGAAAAACTGGAGCGTATACATAATGCAGCCAGAAAATTAGTCACCGAACAAAATTTAATCAATATATCAATGTATGACGTCGCCAAAGAAGCATCAATTGCAACGTCAACAATCTATCACCATTACCCGGATATGGAAGCATTAATATATAAACTGTTAGAAGATGTTTTCTTAGATTTTGAAAGGGTATTAGAGACAGCTATTGTGCCTGAAAATATCAGTCACTGGAAAGATATAAACAAAATGATTGAAGAGGGTTTTGTTCGCTATTACTCAGAAAATCCCCTTGCCCAGAAAATATTACTAGGCCAGCATATTTATAATTCGGTACGCCATGCAGATGTCGATAACGACTTAATTCTTGCTGTAAAAGTTGAACAGATCTACAGGCGTTATTTCATACTTCCTCAGCTTCCTGATGATGTAAATATATTCGCCATTGCCCTGCAGGTCGCAGATAAAGTTTATTCCATGAATTACTGCGAATTCGGCAGTATTCCCAAGGAGATGGCACGCGAAGCAATTATTTTAACCGAGGCTTACCTGGGCGTTTATCTTCCTAACGTTCTAGCGAAAGTAAAACAGGACTAACCGTTATACCTATTTTGTGTTTTTTAATTTTGAGTTTTAACGATCAGGATTCATTAGCAGATCAGCACTGATTTAACGCTGCAGTTTATGCTCTTAATCAATGTATTAAATCCGTTTTAAATGGTGATTCTGATTAATTTTTTAATCTGTTGTCCGATAAATATCGCGGCAATAATTTCTAATAAATATTCGTCTTTTAATCAGTGTATAGGAACATATTATGAAATTACCTTCTTCAAGTGCAACCGAACTTAATAAAACAGATCTAAAACATTTTTTAAAAACGCAGGATTTTACAAAAAAAGAATTAACAGACATTTTAGAACTGATGGCAATGTTAAAACAGGCACGTAAAGATAATGCTCTGCCGCAGTTATTTAAAGGCAAATCGGTAGCGATGATATTTGAACAGCCGTCGACCCGCACGCGCGTCTCTTTTGAAACAGCGGCTACGCTATTAGGCGGACACGGCCTGTTTCTGTCTCCAAAAGATATTCATTTAGGCGCAAAAGAATCTTTGCAAGATACAGCCCGAGTACTGTCAAGAATGGTTGATATTATTATGGCGCGTGTAGATGACCACAAAACCGTCGCCGGCTTAGCTGAATATGCAAGTGTTCCGGTGGTTAACGGTTTGTGCGACTGGTTACATCCGACGCAGATTATGGCGGATCTGTTTACTATGCAGGAGCATTTGCCTGCGGGTAAAGAACTCAGTGATTTGACTGTCGCTTTTGTCGGGGATGCAACAAATGTAACCTCTTCATTAATGTTTGCCTGTACTAAATTTGGAATGACCTTTAAACATATCTGTCCGGAGCGCTTTAAAGCACCTCAGGAGTGGCTGAATATTGCTGTAACAAACTGCGAAACTTCCGGCGGGGAGCTTATTATTACGGAAGATACTGAACAAGTTGCAGGTTGCGATATCGTTATTGCAGACAGTTTCTACTGGTTTGGTCAGGAAGATGAAAAAGAGATACGTCTTGCTACTTTCATCCCTGATTATGTCGTCAGCGAATATTTAATGGCCAAGGCTGGTCCTAACGCCATGTTTATGCACTGCTTACCGGCTAATGATCAGCGCGAATGCAGTCGTGAAGTCATGGAGTCGCCTAATTCAATCATCTTCGATGAAGCCGAAAATCGTCTGACGGCACAGATGGCAATATTGGTCTACTTTACTCACAAACATAATATCGAGCCTTCAGCAGAAACGCTTGCGGCTCATAAAAGTCGAATTGAAGGGTTTTTAAATAATTTATAAATTATAAGGTTATACCCAATTTACCTCAAGATCCCAAATCACCTCTGAATTAGTATCTTGAGGCAGAATGGGTATAGCATTAGTATTCACTCAAATCACTTATCACTATAGATGAATATCTTATTTTTTAGGTTTATTGACGCTTAATAATATAAACAGTTTAGTGCCTTAGTAAAAAGGCACAAATATATGATCTAAAAAATAGTTACTCAGTTCAAAAGTTCAATGGGGCCGCGTCTTGCCTTTTGCCTCTCACTATAATGGGGTTAAAGCGCCTTAGCGTTATGGCATATCTAGTTAAAGGAGAAATAGACTTTTACAC
>NZ_CEZLMY010000009.1:12337-18900 GCF_983033635.1 Psychromonas sp.
TAAAGCGCCTTAGCGTTATGGCATATCTAGTTAAAGGAGAAATAGACTTTTACACTCGCTATTGGGAGTTAGCGAGCGTAGATTTGTTCGATTAAGTTGAGCCTAACAAACTGAACTGTCAGTCAGTTCAATTTAACTATTCCACTAATTCCCTACTTTATCCCAGCACCTTGTAAACGGTAGTGCGACTGCACCCTGCTCTTTACTGATTGCATGTTTATTGCGTCCTTGCGCTGTAATATACGCTTCCGTTCCATTTCAGCGATAGGCATCTTCGAACCACAAAAACTGACCAGAATATAAACAGCATGTTACACGTCATTTCATAGTTCGACTTTCAAGCGGTATTACTTATGGTATTACTTTAAATGGATTAGTTTGGCTCTGATATGACAATTTTGAAGTCAGGACGATATAAGAGCTGACATATCCACGAGTTGATCGTATTGCTCGCTGTCGGGAAGAAGCGAGCATTAGCGGTTAGGTGGTAAGAGTGAGATATATACAAAAATGGCGACTGCCTATGCAAATCGCCATTTCCTATTTATAAACCCTTAGGATAACTTCTGGTATCGAAATTAACTTAGTCAAAAGCGGGGGCTGCCCTGTCACTTTTATATGCCGAACGCCCCTGAATTTAATGACCAAACACGAATATGTTACTTTTGGGACTGCTTTTTTAACTGAATAAAACTCAGAACTGAAAGCAGTGCAAAAAATGCCGGATCAGTCCACCCAAAACCAACAAATATTGTATTGATGCAGGCATATAATGTGATAATCAAGCCAAGTATGTTGGTCAACATTAACCCCAAAAATAGCTTTCTTGATAACTCACTTTCTTCTATTTCACGAAATAGAAAACTGATAGCTGCTATTCCACCTAAGAAAATACTATTGTGTTGTGACAAAAAGTAAGCATATTGATCATTCACTTCTACACCATACATAGGCCAAATCAGGCTAGGCATAAAAAATAGTGCTACGGCAAATGCTCCATAAATAGCACTATGTATCAATAAAAATGTTTTATTTTTCATTCAGCCCCCTAACTCGCAATTGGTGCTTTATTAATAAAAGATAAAGTTTCATTAATATCAAACACTTTACCCTGCACTTCTGAAATTCCCATTTTTTGCAAACGAGCCGTGTGCATTTCTAAATAACCCAAAGCCGATTCTTTATTTTCAAAAAGATAAATACCGCCTGCTTGTTGAGTTGTTTCATTTTCTGTCCAAATTTTCCAAACCAACCCCGACTCCCGGTTAATAGATTCAGCCAACTTTTTTAATAAATGGGACATTTCCTCACCAAATGGGCCTTGGAACTTAAAGTCTACCTGTAATAATGTACGCATAATTAATTGCTCCGTAATTTTCATTATAGAAATGATTTCGCGAATATCTCCCTATACCTGAAAAATACTTTCCTGACAGAAAAAACTTTCTCAGCTATAGCACTCTTCGCGAGATGTGCAATAATCATATCTGTAAAAAATAAACATTAAAGTTCAAATTTTATTGTATAACTGTGGAAAAAATAGACCAATGAGATTAAAAACCACGCTAGAGCAATGGGTAACACTACAGGAAATCGATCGTTCTGGAAGTATTCAAGCGGCCGCTGCCCAGCTAAACAAAAGTCATACAACGTTAATCTATGCAATAAAAAAATTAGAGGGACAGTTAGGCATTTCATTAGTTTATATTAAGGGACGCAGAGCCGTATTGACTGAGCAGGGAAAATCCTTGCTCCGGCGTGCCAGTTCAATGCTAGAGCAAGCCCATGATCTTGAAGTTATCAGCGGCCAACTATCCAAAGGAATAGAATCTGAAATAACAGTATCTATCGATCATTTGACCTGTCAAAAGTGGGTATATCAACCATTACTCGAATTCTTCTCTCAAAATAAAAGTACTTCAGTACAAGTCGTTGAGACTTCTTTATCTAGCACAACAGATGCTGTTTTATCTGAAAAATCTGACATTGCAATCATTAACTTTCCAATTACTAACCACCCTGCTGAAGCTTTCGGTATTGCAACTATGGTTCCCGTGGTAGCCAAGAATCATCCGTTGGCATACAAAACTAACCTTTGTCTGGGAGATTTAATAACCGAGACACAAATTGTAATACGTGACCTTGGTTCACATCTGGCCAAAGATAAGAAAAATGTCGGATGGCTGAAATCACAACAACGCTTAACAGTTGATAATTTTGACCACGCTTGGCGAGCTGTCACAGAAGGCTTAGGTTTTTGTCGTTTTCCAGAACACATGGTAGATGAAATGAATAGTGATAATGTAGTGCGATTATCTATAGAAGGTTCACAACGTTATCAGGTTCCAATTCATATTACTTTACCGAAAGGGATTAAAACGGGACCAGCTGCTCGTTGCCTCTACGAACTATTGCTTGCCGAAGCGAATAGACGAATTGGTAATATCCAATAGAGAATTAGTAAATATTATCTAAAGGGAATGGTTTTAGAACAAGAAACTCTAATTCAAAAAGTTAAGGGTTATGGTATAAGTGATGAAAGGAACTCTACTTAAAACAGCATGAAGTAGTGAGCTTGCGTTACTACCGATGACCACTTTTTTGTCGCTAATTAAACATTGCCCCCCCAGCTATGCTGAGGTGACTCGCATGGGTTTAACCGTGACGGACGACCGTTGTAATTATTTTGCTTTTAATATGCTTTATACTGCTATAGCAGCTCAATGATATGAGTTGTTAGAGGCTGTTTTAACTCCTCTCGATTTTTTGTAAAAGGTCCGGGTATTCTCAGCAGGTTGAATTAAAACAGAAATAATCCCTCTTTAACTGGCTTTTCAACCATTCGATAGCTTCATACTTGTTATCAAAGTCTTTCATATTTTGTAATTTTATAGATGGAACCAAACTATTGATAATACCCAAAGTAGCAGATGACTTTATCACCATTGCTTTAGCCACCATATTTTGATTGTTTAACCATTTATTATATTTTTCAAGTTCCGCATATGCTTCAGGGGTGCCACCTAATAATTCTAAATTATTAACTAAAATAGAAAAGATCTTACCGTTGAAACTTTCAATTACTCCTTTTACATCTTGAGTAAATTTGAACACTCCATACTCATTAAAAGCACCTGTCAATTTGAGTACAATGATGTTCCCATTGACTACAATACTATGGCCTCCATGCTCCATTGATATATACCCGTTTTAAAAATAATAACAGAGTATAAAGTGGTCCTAATTAAGGTTAAGACCACTTTATAATTATTTATTGACCTTACATATGCCAATCATAAGAATGAGTTGCAGTTAATGGGCGTTCTTTTAATGCTATTGTTGCCTTACTATGTACGTTATCTTGCACAAGCCAATCATGAGAATTAGTTGCAGTCACTGGACGTTCTTTTAATGTGGTTGTCTCGGTATTATCCGTTTTACCACATGTAGTAACTACTGTATTTGAACCAGCCATTGCACCATCAATGTAACAAGGTACTGATGGAGTTCCGCCTGTCGCCAATGCTGAAGCACTAAACGCAATTGCACATAAGATTGTGAATTTTTTCATAATGTTTCTCTCAATTTTTAATTAACATAAATCATAAGTTTTGAATGTCCTTGAGGGGCTGGCTTCTCGATGTCCTGCGGTCCTCCACCAGCATCCCAATGGTTGCGACATCACCTAGTGCTGGATACGTGTCCTCATCTGGCAACACAGTAGCAACACCAGTCCAAGCTAATTAAAAAGCAGTACCTACACCAATCAAAAGTTATTAAAAATATTTTAATAATATTCTCCCATGCTGCTTTTATTTTAAATCCACTTATTTATCAGCACGATAGATTGCCAGTGTTATAGACTTCAAATTTTGTATTTATGCCAAATTAGTACAAAAAGGAGATGCCATAAATAACTTATAAACGCCGAAATACGAGGGGGCTCGATAGCAATGACTAATACTGTTGTTGCTAAAATGTGGCTTGGTCTTTTGTTCGAAGGGAGAAGCAACAAAGAAGACAGTCTGAATGAAGCCACCATCGCGAAAGCCTACTCGTGGTTCTGTCGATCGCGCAGTCAGTTTTTACTGACCGCTGACATCATGCTTTGAAGCAAGCAAAGGGTTTATGACGGCTGTTATGACGAATGAATTTGAGAATTAAGACTGGCATGGAAAATAAAACGCAAGGGTAATTACCATCTTAGCAAGGGCTGCTGTGTATACCCTGAAAACAAAGCACGCTAGCTCGATGGTTCATGATACAACGTTATTACTGTTACAACCCCACTGGTTCTCTCGAGGTAGTACAACGTTGAGCCGAATGCAGGTAATTGGGGAAGCTTGCTAATTTTTACCTTGCTTAGTCGTACATCATTTGGAAGTTTAAAATTATACGTATCAAGGCTAGAGTGGTTTGGTACTACGCCTTCTGTACGTATTTCTCTCTCTACTTTGTCAAATATTCCGAAATAATAACCACCGTGTTTCATGTGTATTTGACCAGACTCCGATGTGAAATAGTGATTACTGGAAACAAACTTTTTACCTATAATAATTTTTCCAGTTTTTGCATATACCAACTCATTGTCTACAGGGTTAACCAGCATGCCATGAAAATTCCCCTGGTAAAGTACCTTGTCATCAGAAAAAGAATAACCAAAAATCGCCCCTAAAAGTAGAGCCCCTATTCCAAATAAAATAGTGAATAATTTATTATTGATCATTAAGCATATACCTCTCCAGACTAATTAATAATCCTTTTTGTATACTTATAGGGCGGATTATATTTACACTGAAAGCATCCGTGTTCGGGGAGACAAAAACATAAGAATGATACTCTTCATTTGATAAGATAAAGATGTCTAACTGCGGTATGTTTTTATTCGTCAGTGCTGTGAGCACATCTTGTTTTAGCTGTAATGCTTCAGAGCTAACAAGGTTTTTTTGTAAGTGAATTATCGCTGTTAATTCATTTTTTTTACTTTGGTAAATTTCTGTAAAAACTTCTTTTTTTGTAAAGATACTATTTATTTCACTCGGAACTATTAGCCATCCAATAGTTGCTCCGATGCAAAAGAGTAAGCTCATGGCGACAATAAAATTATATTTTAATGGTTTTGTCTTTTGCTGTGGAGCGTCTGTTTTGGGGGGAACATCGATAAACGAAATACTATCACTGGTAATCATGTAACCTTTTCTAGCAATCGTTTTTAGTACCTTTTGCTTTTTGCCATCATCACCAAGCGCAACTCGCAAATTAAAAATAGATTGAGTAACACTGGCTTCCGATACTACTTTGCCAGCCCAAGCTCCTTTGAAGAGAGTTTCACGGTCTACTGGTATATCAACACTGTTCAATAGGATTTCTAATACCGTAAAATCACCAATACCTAATTTGTGTTTATTACCATCAATAACGACTGCTAATTCTGAAGGTAATAATTGCCTTCCGTTAACTAAAGTGACTTTATCAGAATTATTTTTCAAAAAGAAATCTCATACAACTAAAAAATATGAGCTGCATTATAACTAACTACTTTCTACATTCTATATTTTATATTCTATAATGGGATCTGATGAAGTAGTCATCAGATTGTTACAACCTAGTTAAGCAACTAATGTTAAGTTTGCTATCTGCTCAGCCTCATATTGATTCGGATTTTTATATCCTAAATATAAATGCAAGCGATAGCTGTTATAGAACATAGATATATAAATTAAGATATCTTGTTGAGCTTCATAACGTGTTTGGTAATTCTGCCATTGCACTAGTTCTTGCTTCAAAGTACCAAAAAAGCTTTCAACGACTGCGTTATCCCAGCAGTCACCTTTTCTGCTTATGCTCCCTTAATTCCACTTTTTTTCATTGACCGTCTCATTTCTTTGCTGGCATATTGAGATCCTCGATCCGAATGGTGAATGACTCCTGCACCTGGTTGCGCAGCCAGAGTTCCAGCTTCTTTCATGCGCCGACTGCCGTACGTGTCACCGCTGGCTTTTGCTATATCTTGAACCCATTCCAACATTTCTTCATGGAGTGGCTCTACCCGCTTATTTAAGCTTCTTCGCATAAAGCTATAGTAGCCATTGCTGGTGACATTCAATATGTTACACATGAGATTGATTGGCCAGGCCATCTTGCTACGGGTAATAAACGAGTATTTTATTTCGTTTCTATCGCAAAGAAGACCGCTTTTTTTAAGATGTTTTTATCCATTTCAAGGCGTTTTACCTGAGCCTTTAATTTCGGATTTCTTCCTGCTCGGGAGTTAGTTTTCCATTCCATCTAAATGCTTGCCCATCACAATTTTGATGTTCTTTGATCCACCCTCCCTGCAAAAGATCAAGCCACATTTTAGCAACAACAGTAATTGATATCGAGAACTCCCCTCCTGGAATTTAGGCGGTTATAAGCAATCTATGCCGGATCCATTTTGTCCCAACTTGGCATAAAGCCAAAATTTGCAGCCTATGACACCAACAGCCTATCGTGCTGATAAATAAGGAAATTAAAAGATAAAACGCTATGCAAAGATATTATTAAAATATTTTTAATAACTT
>NZ_CEZLMY010000009.1:18910-46581 GCF_983033635.1 Psychromonas sp.
TAATAACTTTTAATTGGTGTTGGTACTGTGCTGGCGGTATCGTTTTTTTCGAGATTTGGTACCTGTTGAATTTCCTGCGGCCTTCAAAACTTATGATTAACATTAACTTAATAACGATGCTGGCCTATCAATAACGATGCGTTTCTAACCAGTGTTATAAACACTTTTTAACGGAGTAAGAATGTGAATAAAATTATTAAACTGACAGCTGTATCAGCAGCAATCCTTTTGACTGCACCTTCGGCAATGGCCAATTTTGAATATAGCGGTTATCTCCGAGCTGGAATATCAACAACCAGTTCAGGCGGTGAACAATTTTGTTTTGGAGACGGGGGAACTGGCTATTATACCGGTAGGCTTGGTAATGAATGTGATAGCTATGGTGAAATAGGTTTAGCTAAAAATTTGAAAACTGAAAAAGGTCAAGTTATTGAAGCAAATACCATGTTGTCAGTGAAGACAGACCAGGGCGCACAAGCTAACGATTATCAATCTTTATCAGAGCCAATCCTTAGCGTTCCTCAGAATGGAGCAGCCGAAATAGCATTAAGACAGCTTAACGTTACAGCAACTGGATTTATAGCGCCTCTACCAGAAGCTACTGTATGGGCTGGTAAACGTTATTATAGACGTAAAAGTGTCGAAGCAATGGATTTGTATTATTTGAATAATTCAGGGTATGGAGCCGGAATTGAAAATATCGATGTTAGCATTGGGGATTTATCATTCGCCTATGTTAATGTTCAAAGAGAGCAAATCAGTGGCAAAAATAACGTATTTGGTAAACGCTCTGTTCAAAATAACATTTTTGATTTGCGTCTAGATCAAGTTGGCGTTTTTGCTGAGCAAAAGTTAGATATCGCACTAGTTTACAGTCAAACCGACCCAACATCTCTTCAAGAAGAAAATAACGAAGCTGACGACACAGGTTTATTATTTACAACAGAGCTGTATGGCTCGTTTTTTAATTTTGACAATCGTTTAGTGTTGCAATTTGCTAATGATGCTTTAGCTGATGCTGGTTTTGGAAACCAATCTGGTTTAGAACCTGAAACCGTAGCATGGTGGGAAGGTTCTCTTGAATCTTCTTGGCGTATTATCGATTTTGGTACGTATGCTATCACTGAAAACGTCGATTTAGATTATGTGGGTTATTACGCCCAAGGTAAAACGATAACCTCAGATGTCTCTGAGACAAAACCTTCTCAATGGAGTGTTATTTTAACGCCTAGTTATAAATGGGATGATAACAATCAAACTAAACTAGAATTGGCATCTACCTCTTACACCCCTTCTTTCCAAAAGTCGTCACTGGATTTACAAAAAATCATATTGGCTCATGATCTGTCTTTAGATGTTTTATCAGAGAAAATAACATTACGCGCTTACACAGGTGCGTTCTTTGGCAATCAAGCAGAACAAGTTCGTACTGGTAATCGAGATGGCGAAGATAATAACATTCGTTTTGGCGTTCAAGCCCTTGCTACTTGGTAAAACATTAATGCCGTTTTTTTAAACGGCATTATTCATTGAGGTAAAGTAAATGAATAAAAAATTAACATTAGTATGCACTATTCTATCTGGTCTTCTTGTAGGGTGTAATGCTGACAGAGGTAGTCAAAACCTTTCCGATGAGCGTCGAGTTGAAGTTGACAGAAGTGTTGATCTCAAATTTCCTGATAATTTTTTATGGGGGGGGGCAACGGCGGCTTTTCAAGTCGAAGGCACCCACCCTTATTTTGAAAACGATGATGCAGAGGCGGAAGTGATTACTGGATATTTGGACGGTAAATCTCGTTCAAAATGGGATTTCCTAACGGAAAGCCCCGCCAGCGGTGGTATAAATTTAACCTACGGGGAACGAGCTTACACAATCATCGATCAATATCACCGTTTTGAATCTGATTTTGATATTCTTGAAGATTTAAATCTCGACGCCTATCGTTTTTCTATTGCTTGGACACGCATCGTACCTAACGATGGTGCACCTATGCCTTTAAATGCGATTGATGCCTGGAGCCAATTACCATCAAAAGCTTTAGTGGACGGGGCAGCAGCCGGCAGTCCAGTCGCACTTGGCGCTATGGAACAATACGAAGCTGGTTTTGATAGAACACCATTTGAAGGTTTATTTAACCGCTTACCTGCTGATACATATCCAACTATAGCCGCGGCTATTCGCAACGCCAACCCAAAAGTGGGGGATATTGTTCCTGTATTTTTGCCGAACGGTGGGTTTACCTATGCAGCAGCGGTTGACGACCCAACCAATCCCGACGCTTCCGCCCCACCAAGCTACATTTTGCAAGCTGGATATTACCCTTTAAATTACAAAGGGTTACGCCATTACAAACAAATGATTGATTCATTGATTTCCAGAGGTATAACCCCGGTAGTCACTATGTATCATTGGGATATGCCGATGTCGTTATGGGCAGCTACCTTTAGGTCATGGAGTGAGCGTACAACAATTGAATATTTCCAAAATTACGCGGAAGTTTTATTAACCGAGTACGGTCAACAGGTGCCTTATTGGATCACTGTAAATGAACCCTTTTCAGACGCGTGTGTTAGTGATGGTGTTATCGGCGGCGTGATCACAGGAGTCTACTCGGCTGAATTTTTAGCAACCTTTAACGATAAGGTCGGTTTTAACATCGATGTGTTGTCACAATGTGTACCACAGTTACATAACATCTATACAGGTCATGCCCGAATTAAAAACATGGCTGACCAAATGAAAGCTGGCACGTTCACTAGTACAGTGACCGGGCAAAATATCACCCTTCCTGCTACATCTAATGTGGGAATCGTAGTAGGCGCGGGCGTTGGCGACCCTGTAACTGATGATGCTTTAGATGTTAAAGCGACTGAAATGTACAATCGGACATGGGCAGCCATGTGGCTCACTCCTTTTGGTTACCAAACCGCACCTGCCCATTCAGACTATAGCGATTTGCCTTATGCCCGCACTGACTCATACCAATATGATCAGTGGGCTGTAGACTATTTTAAACAATATGGTGCTTATCTAGTTAAAGAAGATTGTTTAGCTGCTTTACCGGCTGCCGCTTGTTTCGGCTCGGTTGCCAGAGCAGACCTTGAGCAAGATTGGAAACTGATGGCCAAAGTCGGCATGGATTTTATCGGCACCAATTATTATCGACGACCTGAAATTAACATGATTCCACTATCTCAACAAAACCAGAAAGCTGATGACAGTTGGTTTCAGAAAAATTCTTTCTCGCGGGAAATCGGCATCTCTCTTAGTGGCTCAGAAAAAATAAGCAGTGACAATGGTCGTTTTGATCCACAAGGTTTGTATGACGGATTGCAGCATCTACAGCACCAATTCCCTGATGCAGATATTATGATCACTGAAACTGGCGCGAGTTTCCAAAGAGCTTTTGATAGTACAAACCAAGAATCCCTTTCCGATGCAAATCAAATAGACGATTTTTTTAGAATAAGATTTAATGAAGGAATGGTCGAAGCAGCATGGAAAGCAAAGCAAGATGGGGTTAACTTAATAGGTTTTATGCCATGGTCAACATTTGATAATTTTGAATGGACTTCGGGTACGAAAAACCGTTTTGGTTTAATTCATATCGATTATGATTCTCCAAATTTAGATCGTATCTACAAAGACAGCGCAATTTGGTTCCAAGGCGTAGCGGCCTTTAATGGCCTACAGGCAAAATTTTAAACCATATTACCCCGCTTACTTTGTGCAAGCGGGGTAATAAAATTTTCTAAAATACTGTTTGCACTTTACGCAAAGAGTCTCCCAATGCCTTATGTATGATTTTCCTATCGAAACGATGTGTTTCTAACCAGTGTTATAAACACTTTTTAAGGAATAAGAATGTGAATAAAATTATTAAATTGACAGCTTTATCAGCAGCAATCCTTTTGGCAGCACCTTCGGCAATGGCCAATTTTAAAATGAAAAAGGTCAAGTTTTTACAGCAAATACCATGTTGTCAGTGAAAACTGACCAGGGCGCACAAGCTAACGATTAATACATCAACATTAGACGGCAAACAAGGTGTGAACTGTCTCGCATGTAACGCTTACTTAACATCTCAACGGAATTTATTATGAAAAAAACATTAATAATGTCAGCACTGGCAATCGCGCTAACTGGCTGTGGAAACGATACTGTAAATCTACCGGAACAGCCGCAACCTGCCTGGGGTAACTCAACGTCGGTAACCACAAAGTCTGGCCATATTTATGGCTTCGATGCCAATGAGTCGGTTTATGCCTGGTTGGGTATCCCTTACGCCGAGCCACCGGTTGGCGATCTGCGCTGGCAGAAGCCTATGCCGAAAGCGGCTTGGGATACGCCTTTGGATGCGTTTGAGAAAGGCGAGGTATGCTCTCAGTCTGATGGTGACTATAATCCGAAGGGCTCCGAGGATTGCCTGACTCTAAATGTATGGCGTCCAAAAACTGATGCAACTGATCTGCCTGTGTATATCTGGATCCACGGTGGCGGTAACACCGGTGGTAACTCCATCGAGCATGCCGAATATAACGGGGCCCGTTATGCTGAAGAAGCTAACGTGATCGTTATGTCGATGAACTACCGTATCGGCCCTATGGGTTGGCTGGCTCACCCGGCGCTGCGTACCGGTGACAAAGAGACCGATTCCGGTAACTTCGGTACCCTGGATATCGTGCAGTCACTGAAATGGGTTGAGGATAACATCGATGTCTTTGGTGGTAATGCTGATAATGTCACCATCCAGGGCCAGTCAGCTGGCGGCATGAATGTGATCTCTATGCTGTTGTCACCGAAGGCCACAGGTCTGTTCGATCGTGGTGTGGTGATAAGTGGTGTGAATCAGTTTTATAGCATGGAGCAGGCGGAAACTCAGGGGCAGGAGATCCTGTTGCAGGCGCTGGTAAACGATGGTACGGCAGCTGACGCCGAGGCTGCAGCGACGCACGTAGCTGGTATGAGCAATGATGAGATTGCCACCTATCTGCGCACCAAGTCGTCACCGGAAGTGTTTGGTAGCTTGATGCCTTCCGGGGCAGGCCTGTATAAAATGAAGGCGCTGTTTGCCGATGGCGAAGTGATTGTAGCAGACGGTAGCGAAGCCTTTGCCAAGGATACTCAGCCTAACAAAGTTCCGGTCATTACCGGTACCGGCAGGGACGAGGCAGCCCTGTTCCTGTATTTCGATCCTAGCACGGCATTCCAACCTCACTTTAATACCACCGAAAACGCCAGCAGTGATCTGTGGAAACTGAACTCGGTGGATGATCTGGCTCGTGATCTGACCGCCAACGGCCATCCTGTCTATGCCTATCAGTTTGCCTGGGGCGCCCATAAGCAGGATGGTAGCGGCGGCTTTACTCTTCCAGGCGGCGGCCAGGTACCTGACATTCAGATTAGTGGTTCGACCCATAATATCGATACGCCTTTCTTCTTCGGTAATATTGACGACCTGCTAAGCAACCCGGGTTTGTCCGGGCTTATCTTTGCTCCGGATACCCGTGAAAGTCGTGTCAACCTGTCTGAGGCGATCATGTCCTACACCGCGAATTTTGCCCGGACTGGCGAGCCGGGTAGCGGTGTCGATGGCAGCCAAACAGAGTGGACTGCATGGTCTAACGATGCTGGCGACGACAAGCTGATGGTGCTGGGTATTGACGGCGATCAGGCTGAGTTGACCATGACTAGTGATGAGGTGACACTGACCAGCGTCAAAGATAATATTGAGACTGCATCAGATTCTGAAGCCGCGCTGATTGCGCTCGAAGCCGGCAGGTTCTGCGCTGAAGCAATGGTTCTGCAGGATAAAGATCCAGCTGATTGCGGCATGTAACGCCCGCTAACCCGCCAGGTCGATCCGATTAATCAACGGCGAACTCTTTGTTAAATTTTGCATGCATAATGTAGCCTCGCTACATTATGCATGTGGCAAAGGAAGCTGGAAGGGAAGATACGTCAAAGTATGAACGCCATAAACCAGAGCAAACCCTTCCTTATCAAATTATTAAAGGCACTATCCACAGTTTATTGACCACATAGTGTAATGGTCAACAAAAATCGGACACTTTCTGAGCGACTTTATTATAGTAGGCACACCTCATCAGCTTAATCATTTTGAAAAGGCACATAAAATAAAAGCAATGGTAGAAGCCGGGCAATAGCTTGGCTATTTGTTCTTGTCTAACTACCTACATATTTTACTACTTAGATTCAAATAAGAAACGCATCGCCAGGACTTACTGGCGATGGTTCTCTTTAGCCGATCAGTCTGTGTAGCAGCAGTCCCAATCGGAGTAGTTAGCGTCACCCACTAACACTTGTAACTCAACTTCGCCTAGTTCTTTAACAATGATTGCGTTAGCCATTTCTATCACTGCATTGACGTCTTCTTGTTCTGTGAAGAAGTAAATCGCCACGTGGTATTGCTCATTAAAATAAGCAATAAACAAATCCCAACCTTGTTGCTGTTGGCATTGAACTAAAGCAGTGTCGACTTGGTCGAACTTTTCAATGTCTCCACTAAAACGGATCTCTGCGCAGGTTTGAGCAAAAGGACCAATGGCCATTTTTTTCATATGACGGGCTTTGTGGTGACTTTTAAGTTCTGGTTTAGCCATTTCTGGAACGCTAATAATATTCATGAATTACCTATTTAAAGATGCCCAATTTTCGAATTCGCTCAACCCCTTGTTGAGCAAACTGGAGATGTGGATCAATTTTCAGGCGCTAAAAGCGGATTGGTACGGCAATGAAGATTGTATCTTGTCTTTTGATTTTACCCTGGTCAGGTCATTGCAAGAAAAGACGCAACATTTGACGGCAGGCAATTGGATCGTAGAATCGGGTTATGCTTATCATTATAACAGCAGCAGCTTAACGACTATTGCTTTTATTGCGGTTGATGATTTGGCTCAGAGCGGCGTTGGTATTGAACGGGCGATAAAAGCCAGATTGGCAGCTGTAGCCAATATTATTGCGCTACAGCATGGTTTATCGGCTTTGGCGTAATTAGAGAGGTCTTCTCTTTTGCCTAAAAGAGCAAAACGCAAGCCCCTCGGCCTCTCAATAGCATAATCGGGCCTAACAGGTGAATCTTATATGCAGTTTAAGGCTATAGCCTCTGGCTTTCCAAGGCTTGGCGTATTCTTGCTTTTGGCTATTTAGTATGCTAGAAATAATATTAGATAAGACTTTAGCAGGTGTATTCTGATGGGAATAGAACATGGCTCATTTGAATTTGAACTAAAGGGGCAGGTTTTAATTATGCGTCCGAAAGGGGCATGGAATGTTGAAACCGCAATCAGGTGTTGCCAGGAGTATAAAGTGCTGGCCGAGACAATCAACCACTCCCCCTGGGCCTGTGTGGTTAATTTATTATCGTGGGAGTTAGGGACACCAGACATCTGGCCCGAGATCGATGCTGTGAACGCATGGGCCGATAAACATAATGAAAAATTTGAAGCGGTTATTTGCTCAACTGAAATACAAACCATGTTGCTGGAACAAACCTATGACAAATTCATCAATGTTCAGACACAATTTTGCGACACTGAGGCAGAGGCCCTAGAATGGTTAAATGCACAAGGCATTAAGAGTCTGGACTAATTCAAATAAAATAAAAAGGCAGGACAGCCATACCTTTTCTCAACAAGAATGATAATCCATAATTATTAATGGAAGCGGCCAGCACTCATCAGCTTAATCATTTTGAAAAGGTGCAGAAAATAAAAGCAATGGTAGAAGCAGGATAATAGCTTGGCTATTTGTTCTTGTCTAACTACCTACATATTTTACTACTTAGATTCAAATAAGAAACGCATCGCCAGGACTTACTGGCGATGGTTCTCTTTAGCCGATCAGTCTGTGTAGCAGCAGTCCCAATCGGAGTAGTTAGCGTCACCCACTAACACTTGTAACTCAACTTCGCCTAGTTCTTTAACAATGATTGCGTTAGCCATTTCTATCACTGCATTGACGTCTTCTTGTTCTGTGAAGAAGTAAATCGCCACGTGGTATTGCTCATTAAAATAAGCAATAAACAAATCCCAACCTTGTTGCTGTTGGCATTGAACTAAAGCAGTGTCGACTTGGTCGAACTTTTCAATGTCTCCACTAAAACGGATCTCTGCGCAGGTTTGAGCAAAAGGACCAATGGCCATTTTTTTCATATGACGGGCTTTGTGGTGACTTTTAAGTTCTGGTTTAGCCATTTCTGGAACGGTAATAATATTCATGAGTTACCTATTTAAAATTTGAGGGACGTAGACACGTCTATAAAGATTTTCGCTAACGCGATTGAGCGGGAGCTTAAACTAGCTTGCCTAGCTACGCAAGTTAAAGCAAAGTAACACCTATAGGGTATTTTGAAATTGTATTGAATTAGAGAGGTCTTGTCTTTTGCCTACAAGAGCAAAACGCAAGACCCCATCATTTTCTTATATGTTAGGTTTACCTTTTATTCTGGTTAAGAATTTCTCAACCAGATATGGGCATTCACTGGCTCTTTATTTTTACGTTTTTTCTTACCGCTGCCTTCAGGCTTTGCCATAGGTTTATCAAGGCAGAACGAGGCTTCATTGTAGGCTTCAGCAACTTCAAAGCCCGCTACTTGTTCTCTCTCAAGACGAAGCTTGTTCTTCTTTTCGATTACCTTGAAATGATGAAAATCTTCATGATCGATAAGCGATAAGGCTAAGCCGACCTCACCCGCACGGCCACTTCGACCAATACGATGCATGTAGTCCGATGGGCTTCTTGGTAAGTCAAAGTTGATCACTACAGGCAGTTTTTCGATGTCTAGACCACGGGCTGCAATATCTGTTGCAATTAACACTTGAATCTCGCCAGCTTTAAACGCTTCAAGCACGCGATTACGAGCGCCTTGACCTTTGTCACCATGAAACACTTCTGCGCTAATACCACGTTTAGAAAGCTTTTCAGCTAAGTGATTACAGCTCTTTTTAGCATTAACAAAAATCAGCGCTTGCTGCCATTGATGTTGCTTGATTAAATGCGCTAACAACGCTGTTTTTTGCCCCTTGTTAACAGTAAAAACACGCTGTACTAAAGTACTGGCGTCGCTACTTTGCAACTGTATTTCAACCGGGTCGTTGAGCAATTCCTGGGTTAAAGCCTGTACTTGCTCAGGAAAAGTCGCTGAAAACAGTAGAATTTGTTTTTTCTTTGGCAATAAGCCTAAAAGCTCAGATAACTCGTCAGTAAAACCGAGACTTAACATCCGATCGGCTTCATCTAGCACTAAGGTTTTAACCCTATCGAGCTTAATGGCATTACTTGAAATCAAATCGAGTAATCGACCGGGCGTTGCAACCAAAATATCAGTGCCGCCGCGTAATGCGAGCATTTGAGTATTCGCTGATACACCACCAAAAACAGCAACCGTTTTAATCGCGCCGTTAAAATGCGCTGCATAAGATTTAATGCTGTCAGCAACTTGCTTGGCTAATTCACGGGTAGGTACCAAAATCAGTCCAGTAACATAGTTACCTTTACTGCTTTTACTATTTGATGTTTTTGACAGTTGCTGCAGCATAGGCAGTGCAAAGGCAGCGGTTTTACCCGAACCGGTATTTGCCCCTGCAATCAAGTCACGTCCCGCTAATACACTTGGGATAGCTTGCGCTTGAATAGGCGTTGGCTGCTGATATTCCAGCTCAGTTAATCGAGCTAACAAGGGTGAAATAAGGCCAAGTTCTGTAAAGTTGGCTGGAGTTGTGACAGTGGTCATTAATATAAAGGGCTCAAAGCTAAGATAATAGCCCACTATTTTAGCGTATTTATGCCCCGTTGAGTTAGTGAAATCGATCAAACCCAGCCCTAATGTCATTCAATCCCCGAATAGACCGAGTTTGATTCGACGCTAAGTTCCAAACGTTAAGTAAAGCAATGATAATAAAAGTGGGGACAGCCAAATATTTTATCTGCAGTATTCGAGCATGTGACAATTAGAACTACTGAGTCGTTTTGCGTCCCGATATAATATGGGATGTCAGATATCGTCGCGACCTCACTACAGCCATATCAAACCCAAGCTAATCGATTTATTACTACAACACCTTTCGTAATCAAGTCGCTGTAGTATTTATGCCGCGATCTTCGACAAAATTCGGCAATTTATTAAACGAATAGCTACCTTTTCGTCCCGTTGTAAACAAGCCACTAAACTAGCTCCCCATCATTTTTTTAAACATAGCTTCAAATTCAATTTGTCTTTCTGGGGACACATTAATACTCGGCTCCCTTAGTTTTTTAATCAACTCAGCTTGTCGATAATCAGGTACATCACCATAACTATATAATGTGGTTAATACGCCTTGATGCCCTAAATTTTGACTCCATGCTTTGAACTCTTCAGGGCTTTGGCATAGCTGCTCACCTAATCTAACGAGGGTATCTCTAAAGCTATGTGGGTTAAAGTATTGGAGCCCTGCGTTTTCAAAAGATCGCTTAAATACTTTACGTATTGGGTGTGCTGTAGCCCAGTGCTCTTTTAATACGCCACAAGCGCTAAACTTTTTATCTTTAGTATTGGCAACTTTGGTTTTAGGAAATAACGGATCGTCATGGCTAAATAACAATTCTGTTTTTAAGTGATCGATCCACTCGGTTAATATTTGTATTGGTAATTCTCCAACAGGAAAAAAGTAAGTGGTAAAGGTTTTGCTAAATTTAGTTTTGACCTCTCTAGCATCTTGAAACACTGAGCCATTGGTTAAATCAACGTGCTTAATTTTAAATGATGCTATGGCGCTGTCTCTTGCGCCTGTTAATAAAGTAAATGCAATTAATGCCCTACTGCGTTTTTCTAAATCAGTTACGTCAGGCATTTCCTTTAGCACATGAGTTATTTGCTCTAATGTCGCTACGGGCTTTTTTCGTTTCGCGCCAGCAATACGGGTGTCTTTTTCTGACAAATTAAAATAATCAGCATCGGTATAATTAAAACGAGATTTATAACCCGTTTGTTGTGCTAGCCACTGAAAGAAAACCTTCAAGTGATTACACGTTCCATTGATTGTCGACTTACTTAAATTATCACCTGTTTTAAGGCTTTTTTGCGTCAGTAATGCGTTTTTAAAACCTACCGCTTGATTAAAGTGAAATGCTTTAAAATCTTTAAATTTATTGTACTGTTCAAAGCGAGTTATCGCTTTAGCAATGCAATCAATAGATGCCTCACTATGGCGCTTTGCTTCCTTCATAAAAGTAAAATATTTACGCTTCATTCTTTCGTTATTTACATTGTGATTTTTCATGCTGATACCTCAACTATTTAAAGGACTGTTTACGGGGACATTAAACAACTAACCTATCGTTTTTGTTGCAACGGTAAGATCACCTTAAAATGTCGTTGTAATAGCGCTAAATCGGCTATTCGAAAGTATCTATTCATTGCAGAATGGCACACATTACAGCTTCCTTTTATTCGCCCATACCTTGATGATTCAGTCTCAAAAATGATTGAACCAGGCACTGGTTTTCTTGGTGCTCTGCATTTCATGCAATATATTTCACCTAACTCACAAGGGCGTTTATTGATGGTTCTTAGGTCTTTTAAAAACAGCCTTAAATCTCGCCCTAATATTAAATAAGGGCGTTGATTATCGATCCTTTTCAAGCCCTTTTTAAGCCAACCTTTAGGCGTATTTTTATGCACGCCATAAAGCAGGGATATTTCACTAATGGTGTAATTGCGATTGATTTTGCACTTGTTAGGGTTATAAATTCGGCTCATAAATCCCCCTGCTTTTTACTTTCGGCGATACACTGTTCAAGCCACTGATTTACGTCTTCTTCGAGCCACGCAATTGCGCGACCACCTAAAGAGATACTTTTTGGGAATTCCCCCTTGCTCATACGCAAATATATGCTGCTCCTTGAAAGGGCAGTTAGTTCAATTACATTGGGTAGGCGTAACATTTTGTGGGTCATGATGAGTTCTCTTAGTTGCTTAATGAATTTAAAGCTGAGAATAGGTGGGATATTTGGGCGATGAAGGAGCAAAAAAAAGACAATCAGCTATGTAAGTGACTGAATTTTATTGTCATTTTGATTTTGTGGAATGTTATTATTTGAAAGGGAGATTGCCGAGAAGGCAGATATTATGCGGGCTAGAGTTGGGCGAAAAAATTCCCCCCAACTATTTCAACTTTTAATCATTTTTCTAATTGTTTCTGAATCTCGACCTTGAGCAATAGGTGATTTTGCGATCCTTTTTGCTCTCCATGATATTGATTTATCCGGATGGTCTTTCTTAAGTTTGCAGTATTCATCTTGCCAGTCTTGATACATAGCTTGAGTGTTTAATTTACTAATTGTTTGTTTGTCACAATTCGGTGCATAAGGTTTAATTTCAGGTGGCTGAACAATCAGGAGTGCAGCGTTGACCCGATCCATATCTAAAAAAAGTTTATTCTCTTCAAAAAAAAGTACTTCGGCAATTGGCAACAATTCCTGATTAACTTCAAGTGCCAATGGATCGTGTAATAACGATACCCATTTACGGCCTTTTGGTGTTTTTAACATGCCTAATCTAGTTTTGTTCATGGTATTTTGAAAGTCGTTATTGCTAAAATCTAATAACTTTGCGACTACTAATGCCAACTGTTTAATACTACACTGCCACTGTTTTAACTGCTCAACAGGTACAGTCATGCGCCCCATCTGCTCATGCATTATAGGATCATCACAAACAGCATAATACTTAATTTTATTTGGGTATTGATGCGGGTGAACATCAATACTGCAACTGTTTTCACAAGCCATACATTGAATGTTTGTTGCATTGGAAATAGGTTTTATTAGTTGGCATTCAAGTAGGATATTAAGGGCATCTTCACGCCACAGGCTAATTGCCGCCCAACTTAAAATCAGTTTATTGTTAGTGGATAAACTGCTCAATAATAGTGTTAAAACGTGATCTACAGGCATTCAAGAGTCAATTGTTTAGATTGCATGGTTTGCGGTTCAATACCTGAGGCGATTAACATTTCACGGATAGCGTGATCATCCCCCATATAACCTAACGAACAACTATTTGGATGGCTTATTTTAAAGTTCTTGCTGCGCGTTTTTTTTGTCCTCGATGGGTAAAACACGACCATAAGCGAGACTTGGCTGATATATCGATTTGAATTAAGCAGGTTTAACATTTTCAACTTTTCATGTATCGCATTTTTATTACCAATTGATGATTCTCCAACAGTGATATAGCTTTTCGGATCAATCTTACAATTAGAGCGTGCTTCAATAATAGTAACGGCTAAAATCCCCGATTTTTCAGGGATGATAAATTCAAAATCAGCTTCCGTTAAAAATTCAAGATTATAAACGTGTTTATCTTGTAATCCAGCTGCTGGCAAAGGCGCTTGCAGAATATGTTCAACAAATAGCGCTTGTAACTTGGGAATTGCTTTAGCATTGTTTTTAGCATAAATATCTAACGTTGCTTTCAGTGGGCTGTAAACCATGATGATTTCAAAGGCCATGCTATGAGCTAAATCGTGCAATGTAGCACTAACCCATTCAACACTCGATTTAGCAAAGTCTTCAGGGAAAGCACAAAAATATTCTAAGTCAGCACTTTTATAATGCTCAATTTTGCAATGTTTACCACGCCCCTCATTAAGATGAAAGTGATCGCCAATTGCCTTAGAGAGCATCTGAATATTAATATCACAAACGGGGGTAGTTGCAGGTGGCAAATGTTTTAGTTTTCGCCATGCGGCAGGAGCAACACTGTCGGCTTGAAAATAAAGTGAAGCAGCCTGCCAATAATCTGGGTTATTAAGGTAAGCCCACATTGATTTATTATGTAACCCCGCTATCTCAGTGATCGATTCAACAAATTCACTATTTCCATGCTCTTTAGCTTCATCAATTAACGCAATAATGCCACCTTCTGAAGCCAGTGCATTGATACTCTGAAAATCAGCCTCCACATCACGGCGAACCTCTTCATCTAAACCAATAAAAAAGTTAAAGATGACATTAACATTATGGTCAGCTAGTGCATGAAGATCAAAATCAACAGCAATAGTTTTCGCTGCAAAGTATGCAGTTAAATAACGATTGGAAATCTTTCTAAAAAACTGTTTAGGTGAATATTGGCTTACCATAGAATGCCCCTACATGATGTTTATACAACATTAGCAGCTAAAACGTTATAGGCAAATATAAGCGCTTAATAAACAGAGTTTTATGAGAAAACTGTCGCTCTCATATGATTGCTCGTTTTCGGGAAAAAGCGAGCGTTATTGTTTTTACCCAAAATAGATAAGTTATGGAATGGCACGTTTAGAAAAAGGTTTTCATTTCATCACCAGTGAAACTGAATTGAAAAAAGCTATTTCATAACACCCTCAGTTGTAAAAATAACATGTTTCTTTATACAGTGCCGTTGGCGTTCCGTCTAATAAGATGTTATACCTTGTTCTCTGGTTATTGTTTCAGCACGTTTTGCAAACCATATAAACTGTTTATGGTACTTTGTTATAAGATTTTCTTGTATTCAAAAAGGAGTACACTATGGGTACAGTTGTAGGTATGTTGGTTTTGGCATTAATCGCGTATTTGGTAAAAAAGAACACTGGACTGCATTTGCATCAGTGGATTTCTAAAAAATATCAAGAGCGCTTAGATGCGAAAAATAAGCACAAAAAGTAGAATAATTCACGTTGAGAGCGCGCTGTTCTTAATGGTATAACAAAGCAAATCAAGCAGACGCATAACGGCTGTCACTGTTTTTGCTAAAACAAAAGGCCAGCAAAAACAACGCCAACCTATGCGCTGTTGTTTGCGACGTTAATACGATTCTCAAAACCACCAAGTCTTGCGCAACGCTCGGTTTTGGGAGAAAGCGTGCATCTGTGGTAGGGAAACAACATACTGAAAGCTCCTTCGCTCATAACACTAGACTATCGTCTAATTCGCCCCGCGGCCTGAAATTAAAACCATAAGATTGCAAGCCTACTGCCTCACATACTTCTTCTTATTCGATAAAAGCTGTAACTCCCCGTCTTTGTTTAATAAGTACAGATCAAAGTCATTTGCTAAAAACAGGTTGCCGCTATAGTAGTTTGTTGCCTCATTTGCAATCTCAGCAATTGATGGTGATGAATTCTTATTTCTACAATATCTGGGACTAAAATGTGTGAGGATTAAATTATTAATCAAGACTTCTTCGGCAAACTGAGCGACAATTTTAGCTGTGCTATGTTGTGGTGCCTTGCCAACTTTCAACGAAACATCCTCAGTATAGGTGGCTTCATGTATAAGCAGATTTGCAGAGCTGGCCGCATCAGCCAAAAGGTTTGGTGTATCATTATCTCCGGATACAATAATCCTCCTTGGTTTTCTATCTGGTAATATATAGTCAGAAGCATTTATTTTCCTTCCATCAGGAAGTATCTGGTTTATACCTTTGTGAATTTCTCCCCAACATGGACTCGCTTTAATACCGTCTTTCTGCAGTTTGGCTATGTCTAATTTACCTTGGATTTTCTTTTCGCAAAAAACATAAGCGTAGGATGGAACACAATGAGATAGCTCGAAGAACTCAACATCGAAATCATTGCCAGCGGTATATTCTTTGCACTCTTCTACATGTATAAAATTGATCTTATAAGATAAGCTGGACTTGGAAATCCTTTGCGTATTTTCGACAAAATCTTGTATGAGTGCGGGAGCGATTATGGTGAGGGGAGTGGTTCTTCCCGCTAAAGATGCGCTGGCTAATAATCCGGGCAGTCCATAGCAATGATCTCCATGGACATGGGTGATAAAAATAGATTCAAGGTTATTTAAACTGAGTTTTGTATGCAAAATTTGATGCTGAGTTGCTTCTCCACAATCGATCAAACTCCATAATTTGGAGTTAGCCTTTTTAACTGCTATTGCAGGTACATTTCTTGATTTTGTCGGTGTACCTGCTGAGGTCCCTAAAAATATAATTTCCATTGTTTAACCAAATTTTAATTTTTAGCTAGCTTACCACTTTCCATTTTTCTTAACTGAGAGATGACTTTATAAAATAGAATCATTGGGGAATTGAATAGCAGTTCAGTTTTATGAGCAGCTATACTCTGCATTCCCTGTCGTTTCATTAGGTTTGGCTCTGCTGTCAAAACCGTTGATGAAAGGTTTGGGTGTCCTGATCTTTTCGAGTTAAAAAAGGCTGTTGTGGCTAAGTAATACTGGCCACAACTTTGGAAGTTTTCTAAGGCTTGCTGAGTTCCCTCTACTTACCCTCCTGTGTAAAAGAGAATGGTAGCTCTAAAAATCAATAAATGATAAACATCTGTCAGCATATGTCGTGTGATATTGGTTGCTTAAAAGTTTGCCAAAAAATACGGGATTATCAGAGCGTTCGCTAAATCGATAAAGAATGCACAAACCAGGGGCACGATGATAAAGGCCTGATGGGAATTACCGTAACGCTGAGAAACTGCGGACATATTAGCCATAGCGGTTGGGGTAGAGCCCAGAGAAATACCACCAAATCCGGCGCAGACTACCGCGGCATCATAGGTTTTTCCCATCATTGGAAAGACTACAAAGATGTTAACTGTTATGGCAACAATGAACTGTGCGCCCAGAATGGCAAAGATAGGGTCAGCCAGATCGACGAGTGTCCACAGTTGCATACTCATTAGTGACATGGCGAGAAACGTGCCGAGGGAAATCTCTGCAATTAGCGCAATAGCTGGTTTACGGGACGGCCATTTGCTGCCTGCAAAGCGCGGGAATGAGTCAGGAATAAGGTTGGTGATGACAATTCCGGCAAACAGGCAGGTGACAAACAGGGGAAGTTGCAAACCAAATTGAGATATTAATTCATTTAAAAGAAAACCAAAAATAATGCAGATATGAATAGAGAAAATAGCATCGAGAAAATCAAATCCGTTTATTTGATTTTCGTGTTTAACATCAGATACACCAACATCTAATTGCTCATGCTCCTTAGGTTTCAATTGATGGCGAGTGACCAGGAACTTGGCAATCGGACCGCCCATCAAACTGGCGAGGATCAGACCAAAGGTCGCACTGGCAATGCCGATTTCCATGGCATTGCTTACTCCGAAATCTTCTGCGATACGCGGTGCCCAGGCAATGGCTGTGCCGTGTCCGCCAATCAGTGAGACACTGCCACCCAGCAATCCAACTGGTGTGCCGAGACCGAATAGCTTAGCGACACTTATGCCCGTCAGGTTCTGCAGTATCATGTAGACGATCGTTATAACCAGTAATATGATCAGCGGCTTGCCACCTTTTACGAGATCGCTCAAACTGGCGTTTATACCAATGGTGGTAAAGAAATACACCAGCAATAAATCTCGGGCAGTGAGGTCAAATTCTATTTCGATTGAGGTGGTGGTGTAGACCAGTGCAATGATCAGTGAAAATAAAATCCCACCGGTTACCGGCTCGGGGATACTGAATTCACGTAAGGGGGCAAAGAGGTTATTTAAACGGCGGCCAATAAATAACACCATAATACCGATGGTGACAGTAAAAAAACCATTGAAGTGCAACACACCATCACTCAGAACTAATCCCATTAGTGTTCTCCTAAACATCCTGTTTTAATATATACAGTAACTTTTGCGTTATCGGGCAAGCATTTCACTGTCACCTTAGATTGTTATCCTCGTAAGTTTGGCTCAAAAACATCAAACATTCTGTTCAAAGTAATATTTTTTTTGGGTAAATGGCTTTTATTCTTCCTATACTCATTGTGATGATAATTTTAGAAATATAGTTAAACATCTTAACGTTAATTAGGAACGTTTAAACAGAGGAAACTAAGCATGAGTAAAAGAATACTTATCGTTGGTGGTGTCGCCGGCGGAGCATCTGCTGCTGCAAGATGCAGAAGGCTGGATGAAAACGCAGAAGTTATTATGTTTGAAAGAGGCCCGGTAGTATCTTTCTCAAACTGCTGTCTGCCCTACCATATTTCAGGCATTATAGAGAAAGAAGAAACCCTCATTCTGATGAATCCGGCAAAGTTCAAAGCGATGTTCAACATCGATGCCAGAACCAACAGCAATGTGATTGCGGTCAATTCTAAAGAAAAAACGATTCAGGTAGAAAATACCCTCAGCGGAGAAGTGACAACAGAGCATTATGACGCTTTAGTGGTCTCCCCTGGCGCTGATTCAATCGTACCTCCATTTCCCGGCCTCGAAAAAATTGACAACTATGTACTAAAAACCGTGCCTGATGTTTCAAATATCATGAAATTTATCAAAGCAAAAGATCCTAAACACATGACGGTTGTTGGTGGCGGATTTATCGGGTTGGAAGCGGCAGAAAACCTGAGAGAACGAGGCATTGACGTTACTCTGATTGAGGGCACAGACCAAATTATCCCATTTGTAGACAGAGATATGTCTTATTTTGGCCAGGCTGAAATGGTAAGGCATGGCGTTGAAATTGTGGTTGAAGATCTTGTCGAAGGCTTTGATACCAGAACAGTTATCTTAAAATCAGGCAGAAAAATCGAAACAGATGGAGTGATCCTCGCTATCGGTGTTAAACCATCAACAGACTTCCTGAAAGGCTCTGGTGTTGAGATGAACGAAAGAGGATACATCAAAGTTGATGAAAACTATCAGACTACTGCTAAATACATTTATGCAGCGGGTGACGCTATCCTGGTAAGAAATCAGTTAACTGGCCAGTCTTTCCCGCTAGCTATGGCAGGTCCTGCTAACAAGCAGGGCAGACTTATCGCGGATCACATCCATGGTAGAAAAATAAATAATAAGGGTTATATCGGAAGTGGCGTTGTTAAGCTATTTGATTTGAATATAGCCAGTACTGGTTTATCTGAAAAGATGCTTGCAGATAGCGAAATTGAATACGATGTCGCATTCGCGGCGCCTCCTGGCATTGTTGGCATTATGCCCAATATGCACATTGTCTATTCCAAGTTAATTTTTGAAAAAGGCACGGGCAAAGTACTGGGCGGACAATTTGTAACAACGGGCACTTCAGATAAGCGAGCTGATGTTGTTGCCACAGCGATTAAAGCGGGTATGACCGTCGAAGATCTCGCTGATCTTGAACTATGTTATGCACCGCCATTCGGAACAGGTAAGGATGTTGTCAATAAAGTTGGCTATATCGCGTCGAACCTTAACGAAGCAGCCTTTAAACAGGTTCGTTTCTCTGATGTTTACGATTTACTGGAAGCCGGTGGGCAGGTAATTGACGTCAGGGAAGTTGTCGAATATGAAGCCGGACACCTTAAGGGTACGGTTAATATCCCAATGAGTTCAATGAGACAGCGTCTCAATGAGCTAGACAAAAACAAACCCGTTTATGTTCACTGCCGTACAGGTGAGCGAAGCTACAATATGACATTAATGCTTCAGGCAAATGGATTTGATGCAAAAAACATTGCCGGTAGCTATGAGTTTGTAAAAGCTTATGAAGAGATGATGTGCTACAACTATAAATCCAGAAATAATATTATGGTTGCTGAAAGTTATGTTGAAGGCGAATGGATTTGACGCAAAAAACATTGCGGTTAGCTATGAGTTTGTAAAAGCTTATGAAGAGAAGATGCGTAACTGTATTGGCAATGAACCTCTATATACAGGTTGAAGCTTTTATCAAAGCCAGTGGTGACCTGCCGCTGGCTTATTGTTTATCTCTTTTGCGGCAAGGGCGTTCAGACTCTTAACCTTCAAGTTGCTTGCCGCCCTGACATTAGGAAGTGCGGAAAAGTAGAGGACTTGAGAAATAAACTTAAGAATTAGGCTATATACCCATGATACTTCGAAATGCAAAGTCAGCAAGGCAAATTGTGCCGAGATGCTAGGCAGAAAATTGAACCTTTCGAGCAATTATCTACGTTAATTCTCTTTCAAATCATAAATCACTTGGCAAATACGTAAGTCGGCAGGCACTCTTTCCTCACTTGGTTGAATATCAATTGGGTTAGTGCCCCCCTGAACTTAAACTGTTAAAAGTTTTTTACATCAACGCCTGTTTTCGTTGCTAAAGTCATCGCGATAGGAATGAAGATAGCAATAGCTCCGGTAGAGTTCATAAAGGCAGAAAGTAGTGCCACGACTAACATTAACAATACGATGAGTCGTGTTTCACCATTTCCGGCAACACGCATCATCCAATTACCGGTGTGTGCGGCTAACCCTGTGCGATAAAGAGCTTCACCAATAGCAAACAATGTGCCGATTAAAAACACAACAGGATCGCCAAATCCGGCGAGCGCTTCTCGAGGCGTGAGAATGACTGCTTAGCATGAGACTAGCAATGACTCCTAAGGCAACAATATCCAAACGTAGTTTGTCACTGATAAAGAGAATGAAGGTGACAAAAAGCGACACGAATAAAAATATGATTTCAAATGACAGACAGGGTTTACTCTATATTTTAGAAGGTTGCGTTTTAGCAGGAATGAATGCTTCAAAGACGAAGACGGTGATAATTGCATAGAGAGCAGCAATGCTCAGCTCGAACAAGCGGTAGGTCATGTTTTCAAATCCCGAATCAGTTTCGAAAGGACCAATGGATGGACTAATGGATGGACCCAAAATAAGAAGCACGACACTCATCGAGAAGCTTGCAAGCGGTGCCCAAGGAGCATCTGAAAGGACGGCTCGTGCAAAAACAAGCATTACCGGCAGTGTTAGGGTGGCTAAGAAGATAAAATTAGGAACAGCCACCGTCAACTCATACATTACTACAGCCACTAGGCCACCAACGACGTTGGCGGCAAGTATTCCTTTAGCTAAACTCGTCGTTCTAGAAAAGGCAAGGCTTGAAGCAAAGACAGCAATGTAAGCAGGCGTATGCGCATTATGCCAGTCTAGTGACAAGTAGAGCAGTAAAAAACCACCGACGATAATCGCTAAGCTAGCAGCGCGCCGTTCAGCCTCAGCAGGAGGAAATACCGGACGCGGTTGAGGTTTTGGCTCTCCGGCTAAGGGGGGGAAGATAGCAAATAACAGATAGCTCACCATCACACACAAGCCAATATTCCATACAAAAGAAGCCGAAATATCCCATGTTAAATCAAGCGAAATCTTAGCTGTCATCGGTGGTACTGACAGGCCAATTAAGGTCATGAGAACAACCAGTGCCGATCCTCCTCTATAAAGTGATCGAAAAGTGACGAAGAGTAAAGGGATTAACAGTAATGCAAAAAGAAAGGGTAACTGTCGAGATATTGCTGATAGGAAGTAAGTGCCAAGCATTATGATCAATACTGCAAAGAGCATTTTTATTGCTTCCTTAGCACTCAGTGGTCGGCCAGCCTGAAGTATTAGTGGAAGAAAAATCGGTGCCAGATAGGCTAGCGTCCATTGAAATGACATAGCAATTAAAAAAATAGTTGTCATACCAACACCGAGTCTTAATGCTCGGTGTTCAAGAGTACGTTTGTTATAACATAACTCTAGATTATTGGTATTGTCAGTAGGCATAAGACAATATGCTCATAAATCGCATCCATATGAACCCAAGCATGTTCATTATTCCACTTTCACCAGTGTAAATAACGACATCCGCTTGACCGTTTATCATACGTCTGATGTCATGCCCTTCGCTACCGTCCTGATAGTCTGTCATAGTAATGCGCACTGGAAAACGTTGAGGATCACGCATCCAGCCATTATTACTAGGGGCGCTGGGCAGGCTGCTATCGTGAGTGCCATCAGAGGCCCCATAAGAAATACTGGCTACTACACCGTCAAAGATGCGACCAGGATAGAGATCAAGTGAAATTTCTGCTGGATCGCCAATATCAATGTTAGCAATGTTGTTCTCTTTTAAATAGGCCTCGACCCACACCTCTTCAAAAGAAATAAAAGTAAGTAAAGGGCTACCTGCACGTGCAAACACACCGGAAGTAATGTCGAGATCGACGATCATTCCGCTAGCGGGAGCACGAAGCTCGCTCCATTCAAGTGCCAATTCAGCTTCGCCAAGAGCGGCGATAGCTTCTTTTATTTTGGGGTTGTCTGCTCCTTCTACACCAAGGTCACGACGCGCTCGCTCGAGGTCTGCTTCTGCAGCCAATACCGAACTTTTCGCTGTTGCGAATGCTGCGCGAGCGTTGTCCACTTTTGCTATTGATATCACGCCGTCTTTTTCTAGTTTAAGTATACGAGTTGTCTGGACCTGAATATTTTTAAGATTAGTATGCGCTGAAGCGAGATTAGCAGCTGCAACTTCAATGCTAGCGGAACCTGCCCCAACGCTTTGGGTTGCTATTTCGAGTGCAGCTTGTGCTTGCTCTACTTTTAGTAAAAATGGACGTTGATCTATGCGTGCGAGAAGATCCCCAGCTTTGACTATCTGTCCATTGTTTACCGCAACGGCGGTAACATGGCCAGAGACCTCGGGGACTATCTCTACAATCATCGCTTTAACGCGCACATTTGAGCTGTATGGGGTTACTCTGTCCGCAATCAGATACCAGATGAATATCAGGGCTGCAAGTAATGACGAAATTGCCACAGTACGCTTCATAATTTTATCCTTTGTGCCAAACCTTTTGATATTTTAGGAGATGGCAAATAGTGTAGATAACCTTTTTCTTCCATAACCACTGTCAAGCCAGAAGTCGTGGTCTATTATTTTTTATCATTGGCCACGTTGCGTTCACTCTTGTCATAGTAAGGAGAGGGCTCAAGGGTGTTTTGTCTTGGCAATCCCTACTTATGATACGATGGTTTGATAGATTTTTCTCATGAAGACAATGACCATTTGTTTTTGTCTTATTAGGCTATGATTGGATCATGACCTCTTGAAATAATAGTCTAACATTGACATTTATTTCAATGACCTTCCTGTTATTTTTAATTTTATCGGGCAAGTTTATGCATAATGACAGTTGAATACTCATTTCTTAGTTGTGATAAGGAGTGTAACTTTTAGAGGGAAAAATGCTGGATAAATTAAACTATTTCCAACGTAGTTTTGTAATATCAAACACTCCCCCAATGTACAAAAACAATTTAGATTACTCGATAACATAGCAATAATTAGTGTTTCTCCTAAAAAGTAACAAACAGAGATACTTGCACCGCTTTTATTGGCTCGCCCTCTAATTGTTATGGTGCTATTGCCGCTGTTGGTCGGTGGAGCAATCAGACAATTTTACCAAATTTAGCGCTAAAGCGCTTTCCTGTCATTATTGATTTTGCCGAAGAGATACCTAAGGGGATCCGTCGTGAAGGCGGACAAGCTGATATTATTGTATACACCAGCGATACCGGGTTCATGCGCTGGCTGGGTAAGTTGTACATCCGCTTAATGGGGCTACTTAGTTATGTCTACTGATATAGCTGATGCTTCAGCGGTAAAGCACACAAATAGAGAAACCGAGCGTAACATTTTACGTTATGCACTAGGTGTTATGAGCCCAGTATGTGTGATGGTCATCTGGCAATGGGAAATGGCTTATGTTACGCCAACACTGGTAACTATGTTAATCGGTCCCCCAGCAAAACCTCTGCCCAAAAAGCTATATTTCTACCTTGCCATGGCAATGCTTGCTTCATTGGCGTTAGGTCTGGTATTAATAAGGTTGCTCGAGCCCTACCCGCTGGTAGCCATCCTAGTGATGGGCGGGAGCCTTTATGCTATTTTCTATAAAACAGCTCAGGGAGTAAGTTTACTGATAACGGCATTACTTTTATTATCAGTATTAACCTACCCTTCCCTGGCCATGCTTGATATTGAGTTGAGCCTTGATACTGCGCTGGGGGTGAGTTTGTCGTACTTGATTGCGTTATTTTCAGCTGCCATTATGTACTCGATAATGCCGCCAGCTCCAATAAGCGCACAACAGGTTGCCCCTCCAGAAAAAAAACGGAGCTCGAGCTTTCACGGATAGCTCTGCTTAACACTCTGGTCGTGTTGCCTATCCTCATTTATTTTTTGATGTACGACCGTCAGGCTGCGATGCTGACACTGATATACGTTGGTATTCTGGTTCCCAATTCATGCTTGCGTAAAGGGATGCGTTCCTGCATCGGTATTATGCTGGCAAACCTACTTGGGGGAATAATTGCGATTATCATATACGAGCTAATGATTATCGTTCCAATAAGCTCCTTTTACCTGTTGCTGATGTTTCTGATTAGTCTGCTTATGGCGAAAAAGGTATTTTGCACTCCGCAAGGCGCTTTATATGCCTCTGCCTTTAGTTGTTTACTGCTATTGATCACTGATATGACTAACACAACAGGCAGTGATCTTGATTATGCATTCTACGAGCGCTGGCTGTATATCGCGCTGGCTAATGTGTATGTGATAGCTAGCTTTATGATATTAACGGCTCTAGGCTGGCTGAAAATATCGTCACGTGATTAGATACAAGCTCCCCCTCTGCGATGTGGTAGCGGGCTCAAAGCAATAGGTTACATCGCCAGCAATCTGCTACAGAACACTACATTTTGCTGAGCCTTAATCTGCTCCTTAAGGCTCAGTTCGTGATTTTTTCTTATCAGTATCGTCCAAAGCAAAATAGATCCTTGCGATAATTATCTCTGTAACTATTATCGTGATGATGACAGCAATAAATGCAATCAGGCCGTTCAGTGGTCCTGAAAAGTCGATTTTGTCACCAAACATTAGGTCGATGGCTTCTAGCATCACAAGTTTTGACCCCATTAAAATTGCCCACGTGGTGAGTCCACGATATACCTTTGCGGCCTTACCGGGTTTAGTGCTAAAAAAATCTGCCACCTTTTGCTCAGCTTTAATTGAAAGCCTTAACAATAGCTGTAATAAAATCGCCGCAGCAAAAGAGATGGTAAACGAGCTAATTGACACGTAATCCCAGTGTTCGGCATAAAAATTTAGTACGGTTAAATCAACCAATACCCCTAGCGTATATCCTACGAATAGACGCTGCGGTGTGTTTAAACGGTATATCTTAGGTCTTCGCCCCATAACAAACCTCGTAAACGATTAATCAGAAAATTAACTGACATGTTTTAGACATGTATACAACCTGGATAAATAAACGTTATGGGGACTTTTCCACAGGGCTGGAACATACTTTGACGACATTTTAGCCAAGGAAACTTGGGCCTGTAATTATCATTCCAGCCAGCCTTTTTGAGGTTATTTCTTTGGCTAGGCCACCACAGTGGCACTGTTTCAGCATATTCATCACAAAGCGCCAGAACAAGGCCTACCGCTAAATTTGGTTTGTCCCGAAAACGAACACAACCCTAGTACACAATTACAGCATAGTAGAGAATGAGCGTTTTTCTAATCAAATAGCGCTAGTTTTGGTGGAGCCACGGCAAGATAATTATATAATTAACTTTCTTATCTCCTTGCGATAAGTACTGTTATATCCGGTGCAAAAGGATGGGAAGATTTTGGGCATTTAAAACTGGATTGGCTTCGTAAATACCGTCCTTTTGAAGTCGGTATCCCTAAACACGATACGATTGCTCGCGTTATTTGTCGATTAAAAGCAGAAGAAAGTCTCAATGCAGTTCGTAGTCACTGGCAAGTTGAAAGTATGCACTGGGTCGGGTACTTGATATAACATTCAGAGAAGATGAATTTCGTATACGTAAAAAACAAGAATCATTAGCTTTTAATGTGATGAGGAAAATATCAGTGGCATTATTCAAACAAAACGATACAAAACCGACCAGTATGGCACGCAAAAAAAGATGGCAGGGCTAGATGACGATTATCGTTCAACCCTTTTAGAATCTGGAGTTAAAATGCGCTAGCCGTGAGAAGCATGGGAAAATGCGCTAAAACTACTCCATATCATAACCGCGTAAATTCACTTGAGGGCGAAACAGAGTCAGGCATCGACACTCGTTTTTGCTGATAGCAAGCAAACATCGATGATAAGAAAAAGAACTAAGGTTTTTACGCAACGCTCGCAAATGGGAGAAAGCGAGCGTAAATGGAGTGATCTAAATAGATAAATAGCACAAAATATCTAAGGCGCTATGTACCCCTTTGCGCCTTAGAAATAGTATCAATCAAAAAGATACCTATCAGCCGCCAATTGATGATGCGAATCGTTATGTTTAATTACTATTATTCAGCAACAACTTTCAAGCCTTTAACACCTGCCATTGAAATATTTCCATACGATGCATCTTCAATATGTTTACTCCACCATTCCATAATCTTTGCCCGCTGATTAAGGTACGTGGAGTGATTGTAAGACTGGCTAACTGAATTACCCACTTTGTGAGATAAACATGCTTCTGAGGCCTCGTAATTAAAACCTAGATCACTTAGCGTTGTTCTAGCTAACCCACGCAGGCCATGCGCAGTCTGTTTACCTTGATACCCCATGCGCTTCAATGCCATATTGGCACTGGCTTTATTTGCGTGTGAGTTAGGGTTTCTATCGGCAGGAAAGATATAGGGTGAATTGCCGCTTAGCGGTTTGATTGCTTCAAGTATCGCCAGTGTTTCAGTAGTTAATGGCACTTTATGTTCAATTCCCGTTTTCATTCGCTGTGCAGGAATTATCCAAAGATTATTATCTAAATCAATTTCCGACCATTGCGCCAAAGCCGTTTCAGCTGGCCGCGTCATGGTGTGCATCTGCCAAAGAATTAAATAACGGGTTGCTTTCTTGATGTTGGCGGCTGTAATCGCCTGTAATAATTCGGGGAGTTGTTCGGGTTTAATATGAGGGTTATTAGTGACTTTTTTTGCCATAAACACCTCTTTGATACCTGCTAATGGATTAGCATGAATAATTCCATGATTAACGCTATAGCGCATTATCTGGTTGAGGTATTGGCAAACACGGGCAATCACTTCTAAATTGCCTTTGGCCTCGATGGGTCTAAGTGCGGTAATGACTTGCGGTGCTGTAATAGCGGTTATAGGGTGTTTACCTATGACAGGGTAAATGTGGTTTATCAGGGTATTTGAGATGGTTTTATATGTACCCTCTTTCACTTCAGAGGCTTTCAGTTTAAGCCAATCATTAGCCACCATTTCAAAAGAATGATTAAGAATGGCCTGTTTAGCTTTCAACTCACCATCTCGGTGTTCTTTGGGATCAATGCCATCTGCTAATAATTCACGTGCTGCAACGGTTTTGGCTCTGGCTTTTGCTAAAGATAAATCAGGATATTTGCCAAGGCTTAAATTGGCTCTTTGTTTGCTAACTGGTCGCAAATAATTAAACCGCCACAACTTAGTACCATTAGGCTTAATTTTTAGCGTTAAGCCAAGACCATCGCCAAGGTTATACTCTTTCTCTTTTGGCTTAGCATTCTTAATCTGAGTATCATTCAAAGGGGGGATAATTTTAGCCATGATGTAACCTCACAATTAGCAGTTTGATAGGGTTACATTAGAGGTTACATCAAATGCTGGATTGTGCAAGACGTTAAAAAACGCTATAGAACTGAAAACGGCTTTAAATGATTGTGTTTATTGGAGTTTTGTAAGGATTTTGAACTTTAAAAGACGTTGTAAAAAGAGGTTGTGGTGCTGATAGGCGGATTCGAACCGCCGACCTCACCCTTACCAAGGGTGCGCTCTACCAACTGAGCCATATCAGCAAAAGGGGATCTGATAATGACCTACTCTCACATGGGGAAGCCCCACACTACCATCGGCGCAACTGCGTTTCACTTCTGAGTTCGGAAAGGGATCA
>NZ_CEZLMY010000010.1:0-11708 GCF_983033635.1 Psychromonas sp.
GCTTACTGGGGTTTTTTATTGCTTACGATTTGTGTTTGACCTACTCGAACATGGGAAAATTAAGAGTTGCCACGCAGTGGTATTCAAAACATGTGATAGTAGGGCGAGTTACGCGACAGCGCAGTGTCACGAGCGGGTGAGCTCTGCGAAGCCTGTCCCATCGCTTGTGCTACTTAGATTAACGGCTATCTTTATCGCTCAACCAAATGCTAACATCATCTGTTTTTCTGCGAAGTGTAAACCTTTATTATGTGCATCTTTTGTCAGTTCTGGTAATTTGCTGCAAAGAACGGCGGTATGCACTGAATCAACTCTGCGAATGTCATGGTAAGTACACCAAAATTGCATACTCATATTTTTTGTTATATGGACGGTCGTATCTTTTGCCGAATTAGTTGTATAATAAATTTCATTTTTCCAGCGATTGATACCCGTTATTTTTCGCCATGTACCATTGCCACAGAGTAGAACTTGTCCACGTGAGAAGATCATATCCATCCCCTTATCTACTTGAAATATTTTGCGCTTTAGTTTAAAAACGATGAGAAAAGATTAATAAGCACCTATTACTAGTTATAGCCTATCACCTTAGTTTTTATAGCAAATTAATATAAATGCGTATGAACTATAAACTGATTATTTAATTTTATAGATGCCTGTTTATTGATTGTTTCGATAAGATCATTTAATGATATAATTGTCGGCTATTTTATTTATCGGAGTTTTCCATGAACCCAAACCACACTATTACAACTATGATTTCCGAAGAAGAGATCCAGAAACGCATTAAAGAGATGGCTTCAGAAATTAATGAACGTTATAAAGACAGTGAATCCGTTGTTCTTATTGGTTTATTACGCGGCTCAGCCATTTTCTTAGCAGATTTAGCTCGTTTACTTACCGTTCCTGTGGTTTTAGATTTTATGGCCACTTCAAGTTATGGTAGTGGTACAGATAGCTCTGGAGATGTGAAAATATTAAAAGAGCTTGATGAAGAGATCCATGGCCGTGATGTTTTAATTGTTGAAGATATTATCGATACTGGAAATACGCTAACTAAAATTAAAAAAATGCTGCTGTTACGCGATCCAAAATCTTTTGCTATCTGTACATTGCTTACCAAACCTTCTCGCAGAGAAGTAGAGGTACAAGTGGATTGGGAAGGTTTTTCTATTGAAGACAAGTTTGTTGTTGGTTATGGCATAGATTACGCTCAATTTTATCGTAACCTACCTTATATTGGCTTCGTTAGTTTTAATGAATAAGGCTGAAAACAGCATGTATGCAATCGAATTACTGGATATAAAAAAGATTTATAAAGGTGGTGTAGAGGCATTAAAAGGGATCTCTTTGACTGTTAATAAGGGAGATTTTTATGCTTTACTTGGACCTAACGGTGCAGGTAAATCAACGACAATTGGCATAATTTCTTCGCTTGTTAATAAAAGTTCAGGACAAGTTAAAGTATTTGGTTATGATTTAGATACTCAGCTTGAACTCGCTAAAAGCCAAATTGGTTTAGTACCGCAGGAGTTTAATTTCAACCAGTTTGAGCCGCCGATACAGATACTGGTTAATCAGGCAGGCTATTATGGAATTAAACGTAAAGAGGCCTTTTTACGTGCTGAAAAGTATTTAAAACAGCTGGATTTATGGGAGAAACGAGATAAACCTTCCCGTACATTATCCGGTGGCATGAAACGTCGTTTAATGATTGCACGTGCATTAATGCATGAACCGAAACTGCTTATTTTAGATGAACCAACAGCGGGTGTCGATATTGAAGTCCGCCGCTCTATGTGGGAATTTTTAAAACAGATCAATAGCCAAGGTGTGACCATTATTTTAACCACGCATTACTTGGAAGAGGCGGAAATGTTATGCCGTAATATTGGTATCATTGATAAGGGTTGTTTGGTTGAAAATACCAGTATGAAATCATTATTAACTAGACTTGATAGTGAAACTTTTATTTTGGATATCGATCCTCTTGCACAGCTCCCAAGCATTAACAACTTTAAAATCAAACAAATAGATTCACATACATTGGAGGTTGAGGTGGGTAAACAACAGTCTTTGAATAAGGTGTTTGCACAATTGAGTGAGCAAGGTGTTAGTGTTAATAGCTTACGTAATAAAACCAATCGACTCGAAGAACTATTTATTGAACTCGTGGAAAAAGGTAACTTAAATGATCAATAGCGCTTATCTAACTGCCTTAAAAAGTATCTGGATAAAAGAGATAAACCGCTTTTTACGCATCTGGATACAAACACTTGTTCCCCCTGTAATCACTATGAGCCTGTATTTTGTTATTTTTGGTAATTTAATTGGTTCGCGTATAGGCGACATGAGCGGTTTTAGTTATATGTCTTTTATTGTGCCGGGGCTAATTATGATGTCAGTCATTACAAATTCCTATTCGAATGTAGCTTCATCATTTTTTAGTGCCAAATTTCAACGTAATGTAGAAGAGTTACTGGTTGCTCCGGTTCCAAATTATATTATTATCTGGGGTTATGTTGGCGGCGGAGTTGTGCGCGGGTTGATGGTTGGTTTTCTGGTTACTTGTGTTTCCCTATTTTTTGTCGACTTACAAATCTTTAATATATTTGTACTGATATTAAGTGTGATATGTACCTCTATCTTATTTTCCATTGGTGGTTTATTAAATGCAATTTTCGCGCGATCCTTTGATGATATCAGTATTATTCCGACCTTTGTCTTAACGCCATTGACTTACCTTGGTGGTGTTTTCTATTCAATTAGTTTGCTACCTGATTTTTGGCAGGGTGTCTCACACTTCAATCCTGTTTTTTATATGATTAATGCATTTCGTTACGGGTTTTTAGGTATTGCAGATGTCTCGTTAATCTGGTCTTTTTCTGTTATTGGTGCATTTATTGTGGCGCTTTACAGTCTTGTCGCACTGCTGCTGAAAAAAGGTGTAGGTATCCGTACATGAGTGAATTAGGCAATTCAAGGGTTATTGTTTCTAACCAAGATGGTTTACATGAGCAGTTAGATGAAGTGGTATTAAAGCATTTAAAACATGCCTTTCGTAAACCTTATCAACAACATACTTTAGATGCTTTTAAAGCTTGTGAAAAGTGGGTTGAACAGCAAGGTAAGCCGATTATTTTTGATTCTTGTTGTGGTGTTGGGGAAAGTACCTATCATCTTGCTAATAAGCATCCTGAGGCGATTGTATTAGGTTTAGACAAATCAGCTGATCGTTTAGCTAAACACCCGCAATCGATTACCGATAATTATCGCTTATTGCAGGTAAACCTTAATGACTTTTGGCGTTTAGCTGTTGATGCAAATTGGCACTTAAGTCACCATTACCTGCTATACCCTAACCCTTGGCCTAAAGCGAAACATCTGCAGCGTCGCTGGCATGGTAGTGCGGTATTCCCGGCTATTTTACAGCTTGGTGGAGAACTTGAACTACGTAGTAATTGGTTTACTTATATCCATGAATTTGCACGTGCATTACAACTTGCAGGTCAAACTTGTAAAGTTTCCGAGTTTCAAAGTGACACGGCTATCACCCCTTTTGAGCGTAAATATTGGGCAAGCGGGCAAAAATCACTGCGCTTATTAAGTGATCTTGATAACAACTAAAATATTTCATATCCCTTATATTGTTAACAATAAGCAGTCTGGGCGCTATCAATATATCGTAATATCTGTTCTGTTTCTTGCGTCTTTTTTTCTGACGTCTAAAATAGTACCTGCTTGTATGGATTAATCAAACGCATTAATGTCCGTATCGCTTTTATTACGTCTATTATTGATACGACCAGTTTCCCGTTAAGAAAGGAAGGTATATATATGAAAAAATCATTAATTACACTTGCTATCATTGCATCCCTTACCACACTGACAGGTTGTGGCTCCAGCAGTTCCAGTGGTCCTGATGTACCCAGCAGTACGACACTTTCTGGTACGGCTGCAAAAGGGATCATTCAGCAAGGAATTGTAACGGCAACAGAATTAGCTGCTGATGGCATAGAAATAGGTGTTGTTGGTACCGCCATTACTGATGACTCTGGTCGGTATACATTAGAGTTGACTGACGCATATCAAGATGGGGTGGTCAGATTAACCATCTCTGCTGGCGAAAATACGACAATGAAATGTGATGCTACAACCGGCTGTGGTACTGATAATGATTTTGGCTCTTCCGTTGACTTAGAAGATGGCTTTTCGCTTGATGCGATTGTTAAACCTGAAGGTACAAATGTCAGTGTGCAAATCACCCCTCTAACACATATGGCCGCAGCCCGCGCTTTAGTTGCAGCAGAAACAGGTGAACTCAATGCTGATTCAGTCGCTGATGCAATCAGTGAAGTGAATCAAATTGCAGGTGTAAATATTATGAGTACTGAGGTGGTTGATATTACAGATGCCACTGCGTTAGTCAGTGCGTCTGATGAAGCCAAGCAGCTTGCACTATTTAATACCGGTTTAGCAGATATCTTAGTAGCTGGAGAGGGCACTCTGCAAGAAAATTTAATAGCTAATATTGATGATTTAGCTGCATCCTTTGAGGATGGTGAATTTGCTAGTGATGATGCTATTACTATTACCGATATAACAGATGCTGTTACAACCGCAGTGACTAATGTAAGTGGAAACAGTGATATCGCTGCTGTGCTGGAAGATAGTATCGCTAGCGTAGAGACAAATATTGATGTAATAGAAAGTCAGGTTGGAGAAGATGGGGGATTTGATCCCGAGCCATCGGATAGTGCGGGAAGTGATGAAATAACCCAAGCGAAAGCGTTAATAACGGAAGCTCGTACCTTTATTGAAAAAATAGACTCCGATTTTACAGACCCCTTGGATGCATTATCGATTGATGCACAAACAGTTAGTGATGCCTTAGATGCTGATAGCGTCGTGATGGCTGAGTTGTTAGGCGCCACGCTAGAGCAGACGCTGACTTATTTAGATGGACAGAATGTTGATATTTTGGCGGAAATTGAGTCACCAACTGCAGGTGGATATATTACACCGATTACCGATGAGTTAGGCACATCAATAGGCACTATGACCACGACCTTTAGTTCTGATGCATCCGGTGTTTCCATCACTTTAAATGGTAGCCTGACAGGGAATGGCGGGCTGGTTGATAATAATGGTGATGCTCTAGAAGCAAAAACAGTTAATGTCACTAATTTAAAATTAGCAACTAATCTAACAGTGGAAGATCTTACCACAAGTACAGATATTGAAACTCAAGAAACGTTATTAGATGCGATCACTGCAACATCAGTGCAACTTAAGCTGACTGGTTTTGTAGGTAATGAAACCACCTCTTTAACGCTAACAGATGTTTCTTTAATGTTATCGGCTACAGAGGAAGTGACGCTTGATACCACTGAACAGGCTGATAATAGTGCATTAGAAAGTAAGATTAGTGGTGCTTCTTTTAGCGGTGATATAACAATAGCTTCTAATGGTGCAAGCTTTGCTGGTAATGTTGAAATTGTGCTTGTCGGTTTGACTAATTCTGCAGCAGAAGTGCCACTTAGCTTACAAACACTTGAAGTTAATGGTGAATTTAGCAGTGCAACAGAAGGTAGCTTTAATGCCGGGGCTAAATTGACTATCGATAATGCAAGCAGTTTTGATACTTTCGGTTATTTAGAACAGGCGTCAACGGCTTATAAATGGGTTAGTTTTGATTATAATTTAAGCTCATCGGACTTAGCAATTGTCAATGGGGTGACGGATACGTTTGACTTTACAAGTGTTCCGGCAATAAGTTCAGCTCTATGGATGGATATATATTATTATAATTCTCAGTATGAAATCTGGGCTGGTGATGATGCAAATTATGAAAATAAGTTTTTCACAACTGTGTTAACTGACTTAAATACTGAGATTTTATCCAACACTGCTGAGCAATTAAGCGATGCTACAGACGCTACTTACCAAATCGAACATATTTCGTACCATTACCCTGCTACTAGTGTTGAGGCAGACGTTAAAGTCTCCTTCCCAGACTTTGAAACTGCCGATAACTTTGTCCAAGGTACGCTTATGGTAATGGCACAGGCAAATGTCCCTGAATTACCGGAAGCGACTGTGGTTGCCTCTGTGAGTCGGACTGAGTTAGCTGGTGGCGATGCCAGTATTGCGGTCAGTTACGATGGGCAGAGCTTCACATTGGCAGTCGATTCTGAAGATTTAGATGCGGATGAGCCGGAAGCAACAATGACATTAACGAATCCAGATGGTGTTAAGTTAATTGTTAACCTTGCAGAAACGCTTGCTGGAGACCAGTATGTTGTGAGTGGGACTGTATCTGTTGGCGGAACGCAAGTAGGCACCGTTGAAGAAACCAGCAATGGGCTTGTCTTAGTTCGTTACAATGATGGTACATTTGAAAGCTTATACTAATAATGATATTTAAAATAAAAATTAATGAGCGGCTTTTGCCGCTCTTTTTTTTCAGTTGCTCGTTTTTATCTGCTTTTTCATATGCCGATGACGACCCTGTACAACCCTATTTTATTTTTGACTCTTTTTCCTATAGTGAGACGGTTTCAATTGAATCTGCTTTTGATAGTTGGAAAGGCGATGATTTTGAATCGGGAGAGCGACAATGGACATGGAATTGGTTTGAGCTGGGAGTACAATATAAGCATTGGGCAATTGGATTTGTACAGCGCTACGATTATGACTTGCGTTTTTCACAGCAGACAGCTGAGCTTTATTGGCTTACGGCGAATAAAAAAGATCTGCCCACAGGAAAAACATACAAGCTTGATTTACAGGCAAATGCTATTCACAGCTCAGGTCTCCGTCTTAGCTTTACTGATAGCTTAACAGACTCCTTTAATTACCGTTTAGGGCTTAGTTACTTGCAGGCCAGTTATATGCTAGATGGTCAAATAGAGGGAAATGCAACTGCGCTAAGTGACTCCGATTATGATTTTCAGGCCACTGTTGATTATGCTTACACGGAAGATCACCTCTTTGAGCGTAATGTCAAAGAGCCACAGGGCAAAGGTTTCTCTCTTGACTTTATGTTTAACTATCAGGTAACACCTGAGATCTATTGGCAGTTGCAAGTGCGAGATCTGTTCGCACGATTGTATTGGAAAGACTCGCCCTATACGCAAGGTACAGCTACTTCAGAGAGAAAAGAGTATGATGAAAATGGGTATGTTTCCATCGATCCTCTTTTACAGGGCTATGAAGGCATAAGAGGTACTTATGTACAACGATTACAGCCAAGATGGTATAGCAAGGTTAGTTATCGAGTAAGTCGCAACAATGCACTGCTAGTTCAGCTTCGTTATCAATACGAACATGCTTTGTATGCATTCGGTGTAGACCATGAATTAACCCATGATTCCCGTTTAGGGATTAATTATTGGCCAATCAATCAAGCCGTCGAGTTAAATTGGAATTATCATACAGTTCGATTCGCTGTCGCTGCTGACGGATTCCTCACATCTGAGCTGAAAACTTTATGGTTCTCTTTTTCTTATGGTTTATAGGCTTAATATAAGGGGATTAACTTTCTGCTTTTTAAACGCCAAATTAAAATTATGAGGCTAATTAGGAGGCAATATTGTCGATAATGGCATTTAGGAGCTTGGCGTTATCCCGTTAGGAATAGTCATTTTTTTCTTCAAATTTTCTACACTTCAATTGATTATTTAGCTGTTAATCTTAGTACTTAGATCTATTTTGAAATTTATTTCCCTATTAGATGGTCTATATCCTTACTATGAACTCTGTAAGGCGAAAGTATGCTTATTAAAATAAGGAAAAAGTCGGATCTGAAAGAATCGCAGATAACCGATCACAGTGTTTATTTAAATCGACGATCGATAATTAAAACATTGGCTTTTACAGCTGTAACTATTCCCTTTGTTAAACCTGCACAAGCGGGGTTGTTTAATCTTTTTTCAGAAAATGAAAATGGTTCTGATAATTCAGGGGTGATTTTTGCACGCAGCAAGCTGGAATACTTAAAAAACAGCAATCATCAATCACTCAGTCCCATCACCCCTGAAAAAAAGATCCTGCAGTACAACAATTTTTATGAGTTCGGCACAGGCAAAGCGGATCCTTTTGAGTATGCGGGGCAGTTTAAGGTTGATCCCTGGTCGTTGACCATTGACGGACTAGTTGATAAAGCGATCACTCTTAATTATGACGATTTATTAAAACGTTTTGTTATTGAAGAGCGCTTATATCGGATGCGTTGTGTGGAAGCATGGTCGATGAATATTCCCTGGTTAGGATTTAGTCTGGCGTCTTTAATTAAATTAGCTTCACCAAAATCTGCTGCAAAATTTGTTCGTTTTGAAACCCTTTATGATCCAAAGCAGATGCGCGGGCAAGGATCCAGCCGAATAGGCGGAGGCATCGATTATCCCTATATTGAAGGATTACGGCTTGATGAGGCTATCAATCCGTTAACACTTCTTTCTGTCGGTTTATACGGTAAAACTCTTGCTCCACAAAATGGTGCGCCAGTTCGACTGGTTGTGCCATGGAAATATGGTTTTAAGAGTATAAAATCAATTGTGCGAATAACCTTAACAGATAAAGCGCCAGTTAATACCTGGCAGAAAATTGCACCTTCTGAATATGGTTTTTTTGCCAATGTGAACCCCGATGTTGATCATCCTCGCTGGAGCCAGGAAAGTGAACGTTTTATTGGCGAGGGTAATCTGTTTGCGCAAACACGTAAACAAACTCTGCCATTTAACGGTTATCAGGAAGAGGTTGCAGATTTGTATAAAGGTTTAGATCTTAAGCGTTATTTTTAGAGAAGGATAATAATGAAAATATCTGTAAAAGCTTTATTGTTAATTAAAACTATTATTCATCTGTCAGCTTTTGGCACTATTTTTTATCTCTATTATTTAATTGATTTAGATCTGTTGGGGGCAGATCCTGTAAAAGAGATGATCCATTTTTTAGGCAAAACAGCACTTAACTTTTTATTGCTGACCTTGCTGGTAACGCCTTTAGCTAAAGGTTTAAAACAGCCCTTGTTAATGCGCACGCGGCGTTTATTAGGTTTATATTGCTTTGCCTGGGCTTGTTTACATCTAACTGTTTTTCTTTGGCTGGAGCTAAATTGGCAGCTGGCTTTTTTTATTGATGAAGTGATTAAACGTCCTTATTTGACGCTTGGTGCAGGGGCCTGGCTGATTCTGCTGTTATTAGCTATTACATCAGTAAATGTATTGAAAAAGAAAATGAAAAAAGCCTGGTTTACTTTACACCGTTTTGTTTATTGGGCCGTTTTATTTGCTGTTATACATTATTACTGGTCAGTAAAATCAGGCTTAATTGAGCCGACAATCTATTTACTTATCTGTCTGCTATTACTTGCGCAACGCAAAGATTATTTTAAATCATTACTATTTAAAAGCAGATCTAAAATTAGAAAATAAATAGCAGGTACAAAAAATCCGCTAACAGGCTGGCCATTAGCGGATTTTTTTATTGTTTTTTGGGGCTCTAGTGGCGATTAAGCAACTTGAACTGGCACATCTTTACTGGTGCGAACAATATTATTTTGTGCATCTAAATACACTAAACTTGGTTTGTGATTTGCAATTTCCGCTGCATTTAAGCTGGCGTAAGCACAGATAATCACACGGTCACCAACGGCTGCCATGCGAGCCGCTGCACCATTAACTGAAATGATTTTTGATCCTCGCTCACCTGATATGGCATAAGTTGAAAAACGACCGCCAGTTTCAATATTGTAAATTTCGATTTTCTCGTATTCTAGAATGCCGGATTGATCTAGAAAATCTTGATCGATAGCACATGAACCTTCGTAATTTAATTCAGCATGTGTCACGCGAGCTTGGTGAAGTTTGCCGGTAAGCATTGTTTTTTGCATACAAAAACCTTTCTATTCTAGTAATAATTCGCTGTATTATTCAGCAATGTTGCGACTATAAAGTAAAACTTCTAATGGTGCAAATTTACGACTTTATTATCAATTAGACGTGTACAGCCTAAAAAGGCCGCCACTAAAATAACCACTTGTTTACTGTTCTTCTCAACTGCTTGTAATGTACTGCTATCAACGATGTCAATCGCATCAACATTAAAACCCGCACTGTTAATTTCTCTTGATGCATCATGGATTAATAGTGAATGTTCAACTTGTTGTTTTTGTACATCGACAGCGAGTTGATTCATTACTTTTGCTAAAAAAGGGGCTTTCTCTTTTTCTGCAATACTTAGTTTATTATTACGAGAACTCATCGCTAAACCACTGGGCTCGCGTACCGTGGCCACGGGAATGATTTCAATGGGTAATGCCAAGTCAAATACCATCTGTTTAACGATGGCCAATTGTTGAAAGTCTTTCTCACCAAAACAAGCGTAATCAGGTTGTACGAGATTGAAAAGCTTATTAACTATGGTGCTCATACCACGGAAATGCCCTGGGCGAAGCTCCCCCTCCAAACAATCGGATAAACCGGGTACTTCAACATAGGTCTGCTTTGCTAAACCATTGGGGTAAATCACTTCAGCTGAGGGGGTAAAAACAATATCGACCCCTTCCTGTGTCAGAGCTTGCGTATCTGCTTCAAGCGTTTTAGGGTAATTCTGTAAATCCTGTGCATTATTAAACTGCATTGGATTAACAAAAATACTTACCACAACAACAGGCGCTTTTTTCTTAGCTTGACGCACTAACTGCAGGTGTCCGTCATGCAAGTTGCCCATGGTGGGAACAAATGCAATTTCTTGCCCTTGTTGTTTTAGTTGTTTGATCTTTTCTCGCAACAGTTTGGGATCGTTAATAATGTGCATATTGTTATTCTTTTCTATTAGTAAAAGCTGTGTTCAGAAGATGGGAATGATCCGTTTTCCACCTGTTCTTTATAAAGTGCAACCGCGCGGCGAATATCACCGGTTTCAATTAGGAAGTTTTTCGAGAACTTCGGACAGAAACCAGCTGAAATGCCAAATGCATCATGCATCACCAAAATCTGTCCATCGGTTTCATTACCTGCGCCAATACCGATCACCGGTATTTGTAATGCTTTGCTTACCCGGGCGGCAAGCGGTACCGGCACACATTCTAACACTAATAACTGTATGCCTGATTTCTCCAGCATTAATGCATCTCTAATCAGTAACTCAGCTTCTTCTTCTTCACGCGCTTGTACTTTATAACCGCCAAATACATTAACGGATTGCGGCGTTAAACCAAGGTGCCCACAAACAGGAATGCCACGCTCAACTAATCCTTTTACCGACTCAGTGAGCCATTTACCACCTTCTAATTTCACCATATTTGCGCCGGCACGCATTAAAGTAGCAGCATTTTCATAAGTTTGCTCGGGTGTCGCATAACTCATAAAGGGTAAATCAGAGATAATCAGTGCGTTTGCAGCTGTGCTAGCAACTGATTTGGTATGGTATTTTATATCTTCAACGGTCACGGGTAGAGTGGAATCATGTCCTTGTAAAACCATGCCAAGTGAGTCACCGACTAATAAAACCTGGATATCGGCTTGGTCAAAAATAGCTGCAAAACTCGCATCATATGCGGTAATACAGGTTATTTTTTGATTGTCTTGCTTCATTTTAGCCAAACGAGAAACGCTAATTTTAGCCATGATTACTCCTAAATCAGAAATATGTATAAATTTTGAATTGTTGGTCGAAAATGATTTAATTATTCACAGATGATT
>NZ_CEZLMY010000010.1:11718-46197 GCF_983033635.1 Psychromonas sp.
CAGATGATTAAGCCATTTCTATCACATTGTACTGCTAATTGCGATAAAACGGTGCCATCAGGTAAGACAAGGTTTGCTGCTATTTCTAATAATGGATAAAGCACAAACTCACGTACTTTCATCCCATAATGGGGAATAGTTAAGCGTGTATTGTTTATCTGCTGATCACCATACAAGATAATATCAAGATCTAAAGTACGAGGTCCCCAGCGGTTCTCTTTGCGCTCTCGCCCTTGTAATAACTCTATTTTTTGTAATTCATCTAATAAATCAAGTGCAGATAACTGTGTATCCAGCTGCGCGACCGCATTAATGTAATCGGGTTGATCTTGCGGGCCCATCGGGGCGCTACAGTACAATGATGACTTATTAGTCAGCTGAGTATTAGGTAAACCTTTAAGCGCTTCAATTGCTTGTTTTGCTTGTTTGATAGGATCTGCTTGATTACTACCAATACCAATATAACTAATCATTATTATTAATCGCTTTTGTTTTACGTTTACTGCTTGAATATTTACGTTTTTTACTCGGATTTTTATGCTCAGGCTTAACTTCAGTCGCTTTATTACTGGTGTTTCGGCTGTAGTTATGTTCCGGTAATTTATTGTGCTCCTGATATTCCTGCCACCAAGCGGTTAATTCAGCAAGTTCACTGCTTTGCTCTATTTGGGCGCGCAGTGATAGGAAATCAAAAGCAGCACGGAATTTAATATGATGGTAAACACGTTGTGCTCGTTTGCCGCCAAAGCGTGGTAAGCGCAGTTGTAACATCCAGATATCACGGATTGTGGCTGTAAAACGCTTCGGAATAGCGATGGTTTTTACCTGAATGCTGAGCACTTCATTCATCGCTAATAAAAAGGCATCGTGATCATCCATGCCACTTTCAAAGCTGATCGCATGAACGCGCTGCTCCAGCGGATACCACAACATAACGGCATAAATATAAGCTGGCGTTACACGTTTTCCCTGTGCAATACGGGCGTCACTATCAATCAGTGCCTGCTCAATAATGGCATTGGCGTTATCGTCTTCGCCATCTTTAAATAGAATGGGGAATAGCATCTGCAGCAATTTGTATTCTTTTAGTAAACGGTAGGTTTTCAGACCTTGTCCCGATAGCAGTAATTTAATCACTTCATCAAAATGACGGGCTGCAGGGATATCTTGTAAAAGCGGTGCTAAGCGACGGATCGGCTCGGCACATTGATCACTGATGGTAAGATCTAATTTGCCAGCAAAGCGAATGGCACGCATCATACGCACGGGATCTTCCCGATAACGTACCTCAGGATCACCAATTAAGGTTAATTTGCGCTCAGCCAAATCACTCATTCCGCCGCAGAAGTCGTAAAGTGAGAAATCTGCAATATCGTAATACAGCGCATTAACGGTAAAATCACGGCGCTCTGCATCTTCTTCTAAAGAGCCATAAACATTATCACGCAGCAACATACCCTCTTGTGATTGTTTTACTTTTTGTATGTCTTGTGCATCTTTGTCGTCGTGATGACCTCGGAAAGTTGCCACTTCAATCACTTCACGACCAAATAAAATATGTGCTAAACGGAAACGGCGTCCAATTAATCGACAATTACGAAATAACGCCTTGACCTCTTCCGGTGTCGCATTGGTCGTGATATCAAAATCTTTAGGTTTAAGCCCAAGTAACAGATCACGCACACCGCCGCCCACCAATAAAGCACGGAACCCGGCATTATGTAGGCGATACAGAACTTTTAAGGCATTTTCATCAATATCTTTACGTGAGATAGAGTGTTGATCACGAGGGATTTTATAAATATCCAATGTCGTTGTTTGTGCTTTATTATTCTTATTTTTTGTAAACACTTTCTTAACGAATTTTTTTAATCGTTTAATAACCCTATCCTCGGTGATTGTTGCTTTATGCCCAAACTACTTGGAAATGTAAATTCAGAGCCTAGTTCGGATGTCAGAACAAGGCACAATATGAAGAGAATGGTATTCCCTTTTTGAATATTGTAACGCAGTGCTGGCTTTCGAGCTAGGTCCCCGTAGGGTAAGGCGAGAAGTAACCATCTTCGGCGTTATAAAGCCTTGATGTAGAGTGACTAGACCTTCGACTTTATGCCTTGAATCTAGTCACTTCTCGCCTTGCTGACTCCTGCATTTCCAAGTAGCTTGGGTATTTAATGTAGCTTGAAAAAATCAAGCGCTTATTTTATGTGCGTGGCCCGCTAAAAACAAATTAATTTTCAAATTTGAATTTCGAGTTGTTTAGGGACTTTATCTAAAGACCAGTTTTTAACGGCCCATTCTAAGATTTTTGCACAACTAGTTGTATCGACATTATCTGTAACAGTATGGCCGAGAAAATCTAATGCTTTTAATAATGTAGGAACCGGGTTTTCTTTATCGATAGCCAATGCATGGTTTTGTTTTGACAGCTTTTGGCCGGGGGACGTGACCGCAACAGGTAAATGGATATATTTAGGCGCTTGTGCATCGAGTAATTGATATAAAGTGATTTGTTTGCCCGTGGTATTTATCAGATCTGCACCACGTACTATTTCTGTTATCGCCTGATTAATATCATCAATCACTACCGCAAGATTATAGGCGTATAAACCATCTTTGCGCTTAATAATAAAGTCTTCGTGTGTTTCAACACTATTAAAACAAACCTCACCTTGCAGTTGGTCATGAAAATGGGAGACAGGTTTTCCCAGTTTTTGTAAATTAATACGCAATGAGTTACCGCTTAAAGTTAGCTGTTTATCTCGGCAATGACCTAAGTAGACACCGCCTTGCTGTTTAATTATTTTGCGGGTGCAGGCGCAGGCATAAGTGAGCTTTTGATCTGCTAACTGAGCTAGCGTTTTTTCATAAGCTTGGCATCGATGGCTCTGATAAATAACTTCGCCATCCCAATTTAATCCATAGGCTTGTAGCGTTTCTAGGATATCTTGTGTTGCGCCGGCGACCTCTCGCGGGGGATCAATATCATCAATACGAACTTGCCAGATACCTTGCAATGATTTAGCTTGCAGATAACTACCCAAGGCTGCCACTAATGAACCAAAGTGCAGCGGGCCGGAAGGTGATGGGGCAAAACGACCTCGATAAGGTTTTTTGTTACTCAAAAGTAGAGACTCCGCAAACAAAAACGGCTAGCACAAGGCTAACCGTTATTTTTTATTCAAAGGTACAAATTAACCTACAATTTGTTTTTCTTTGATTTCAGCTAATGTTTTACAATCAATGCATAAATCTGCTGTAGGGCGCGCTTCTAAACGGCGAATACCTATTTCAATGCCGCAAGACTCACAGAAACCAAAATCGTCTTCTTCGATTTTGTTCAATGTCTTAGTGATTTTCTTAATTAAACGACGTTCACGATCACGCGCACGTAGTTCTAAGCTAAATTCTTCTTCTTGTGCAGCTCTGTCAACAGGATCCGGAAAATTAGCTGCTTCATCTTTCATATGATCAACTGTACGGTCAACTTCTTCACGTAATTGTGTGCGCCATGCTTCAAGAATTTTTGTGAAGTGATCACGTTGCGCCTGATCCATGTATTCGTCGCTGCTTTTTGCCTTATACGGCTCCAATCCGGCAATGGCTAAAATACCTAATGTTTTTTTAGTGCTGTTGGCTGGCATAGAACTTTCCTTTAATTGATGCATGATTGACTGCGCGAATTTACTTGCATCAATACAGTGACAAAATGAGATTAAACCTTCGTAGAAATTAAGCTAAAATGGCAGTGCTTATTTTCGGCGGCTATCTATAGCAAGTTAATGCGGTAAAGTCAAATGTTATGTGTTGCTTTATGATGTTCTAACTTGATTTATTTGTAGAAATGCCAAACATTACACAATGCGACAACTTTGCTATTTTATTGGAGAATTATTTGTCCTCTTTACCTATTGAGTCTGTTCTTGAAGAATTACAGTCAAGTTTATCACTTGCCCCGCAAGTAATATTACAAGCGCCTCCCGGGGCAGGTAAATCGACATTTTTACCCTTTACCATGGTTAAAGAGAAATGGTTTACAGGCAAAATCATTATGCTCGAGCCTCGCAGATTGGCGGCCAAAAATATCGCATTTTATCTTGCTTCTTTGATGGATGAATCTGTAGGTAAAAAAATCGGTTATCGGATGCGTGGTGAGAATAAAACCAGTAAAGAGACACAACTGGAAATTGTTACCGAAGGGGTGTTAACAAGAATGCTGCAGTCCGATCCTGAATTAACAGGGACCGACTTGCTTATTTTTGATGAATTTCATGAACGAAATTTACAGGGGGACTTAGGGCTGGCATTGGCACTTGATGTACAAGCAGGACTGCGCGAAGATCTGAAAATATTGATTATGTCGGCAACACTTGAGAACAGTCACTTACAAGATAAACTGCCCGACGCACTTTGTATATCATCTCAAGGGCGTTCTTACCCGATTCAATATATCTATCAAAATAGCGTTTCTAAACAGACCTTAATTATTGATCTGGTCAAATTAATTAAACGTGCCTATCAGGAGCAAAGCGGTAATATTTTAGTCTTTGTGGCGGGGATTAAAGAGATAAAACAGTGCGAATCTTTATTAGCTGATTATTTTTCAGCATTACAAGATAAAGTATTAATTGCCCCTTTATATGGCGCTTTAACACTAAATGAACAGCAGAAAGCGATTAGCAATTGTGATTCTGGAATACGTAAAATTGTTATCGCCACTAATATTGCAGAAACCAGTTTAACTATTGAAGGCATCTCCGTAGTGGTGGACTCGGGATTTGAGCGCTGCATGTCCTATCAGCCACAGTCTGGTATCGGCAAGTTACAGACGCAACGTATCAGTGAAGCAAACGCCACGCAACGGGCTGGGCGTGCCGGACGATTAAGTGCTGGTTGTTGTTATCGTTTATGGTCGCCTGAAACCCGTTTAAACAAACAAATTTCACCAGAAATTAATCGTAGTGATTTAACCTCCTTAGTTTTAGAGCTGCTTAATTGGGGAGTCAGCTCTCCTGCAGATCTCTCTTTTATTACGCAACCGCCTGCAAGGCATGTCGAAACTGCGAAATCGTTATTAGAAATTTTTGGCGCTATTGATAATAAAGGGCGCTGCACCAAGCATGGACAAGCGATCGTCAAGCTTGGCGTGAATCCACGTTTGGGGCATCTTTTATTAGAGGCGATTGAGTTCCAAAAAGAGCATGCAATAGCAGGTTTAGTTGAGCTTGCATGTTTGCTGGTAGCATTGCTTGAAAGTAATGAAAAAAGTAGTGATGATATTGAAACATGTTTAAGTAAACCCTCGTTTGCAGTTAAACAGCAACAAGCACTTTTATTGAAAAAATGCCAATTAAAAAAATCAGCAGGGCCTTTACCATTAAACTATTGCGGTCTGTTACTCGCACTGGCGTTTCCAGATCGCATTGCACAAGCTCGCGATCTGAATAATGGTGTGTATTTATTAAGTAATGGTATTGGTGTTTGTTTGCTTCGTGAGTCAAATTTAATCGGGCAAAAGATGCTGGTGGTGGCTGATTTGGCGATGTCGGATCGGAGTGTAAACAGCATGGTTTATAAAGCCTGCGTTATTTCATTAGCGACATTAGAAGAGTTCTTACCTCACTATTTCACCGCAAGTGAAGTTATCCGCTGGTCACTGCCCGGTAAAAAATTACTGGCCGAAAAGCGCCTGAATCTGGGCAAGCTGGTGATCAAAAAGCAGCCACTCACTAACCTTAGCAATCAGCAAAAAACAGAGGCGATACTAGCGGGTATTAAACAAACAGGGCTGTCGGTTTTAACTTGGTCAGATGAAAACAGACAACTGCTGACACGATTATCTTATGCTTTTTTACAACTCTCGCAGGTTAATTACACAATAGATTTCCCTGACTTTTCAGAGCAAGTTTTAGTGGATGATATGGAGTTGTGGCTGGCGCCATATTTAAATGGAGTCACTAAACCGGAGCAGTTAAAACGAATCGATCTGAAAGGGGCATTACTTTCGCGTTTATCCTGGCCTGTATTGCAGGTTTTTAATGATCTTTTTCCCACCTCTGTCAAAGTGCCGACAGGTTCAAATATTAAAATCAGTTATCGGGATAATGAAACGCCTGTATTATCGGTGCGTATGCAGGAATTGTTTGGTCAACAGGAGACACCTAGCATTTTTGAGGGGCGGATTAAGTTACAATTAGCGCTGCTTTCGCCTGCAAGACGACCATTGCAGTTAACCCAAGATTTAGCCACTTTCTGGCAAGGTGCTTATAACGATGTAAAAAAAGAGATGCGCGGTCGATATCCAAAACATTATTGGCCAGATAATCCCCTTGAGGCAGTGGCAACAAGACGCACTAAAAAACATATAGATCAAAAATAGAAACAGTTGGGAAGTTGATGTCTAAAACAAGCAAGGTTTTTTTAAAAAATAAAAAAAACAGTAGAAAAAGCAAAAAGAGCAAAAACCTTAAACAGCGCTTTTTAAGTTTTTTATGGTCGCTATTATGGAAAGGAACGCTGGCTTTTATCGCCTTTATGTTTATTGCAGGTATCTATTTTGACCGGAAAATTGAGCGAAAATTAGATGGGCCGACGTGGGACTTACCAGCACAAGTTTATGCGCGTCCTCTATTATTAAAAACGGGTAATAACCTATCACAATCGTTATTAATCAAGGAGCTGAGATTATTAAATTACCGCCCAGTGGAATCGGTACAAAGTAGCGGTCAGTTTTCGGTTAATCAGCAACAAGTTCATATTTATCGTCGTGCTTTTGATTTCCCTAATCAGCCTGAAAGTGCGTTAAAAATCAGTGTTAATTTTTCAGAGGATAAAATAGTTTCGATCCAAGATGACAGAAAACAAAACTTAGTTTCAATTAAACTGGATCCCTTGCTGTTAGCACGTTTACACTCAGATCAAATTGAGGACCGCCTTTTTGTACCTTTTGAAAAGATCCCCAATCTGTTTGTTGATACCTTGTTATTAATGGAAGACAGGGATTATTACCATCATCAAGGGATCTCTCCTTTTGCAATTTTGCGTGCATTTATTGTTAATTTTCAAGCAGGAAGAACAGTTCAAGGGGGCAGTACCTTAACGCAGCAGTTAGCTAAAAACCTCTTTTTGACACAAGACCGTAGTTTATGGCGTAAATTTCAAGAGGCTTATATTGCAGTATTGATGGATTATAAATACAGCAAAGATGCGCTGTTAGAAGCTTACCTTAATGAAGTTTATCTCGCGCAAAATGGTAAGTCAGGTATTTATGGAATCGGTCTTGCCAGTGATTATTATTTTGCACGACCGATTAATGAATTGCGCATTGAACAAATTGCTTTGCTGGTGGCTATTATCAAAGGGCCTTCCTATTACAACCCTCGCAGGAACCCTGAACGCGCGTTAGCCCGTCGCGATTTAGTGCTTCGTCTGATGGTTGAAAATAATTTTATTAGTGCTGATGATTATAAATATGCCGTTGCAGATACACTTAATTTAAGTGATAAACGCGCATTGAATCATCGCGCTAATCCCGCTTTTATCGGTTTGTTACATCGGGAGTTAAAAGCGAAAGTACCAAGATCTGTGCGTAAAAGTAGTGGCCTACATATTTTCACCTCAATTGATCCGTTAGCACAAAAACATGCAGAATTTGCTGTGCAGAACGGTGTGAAAAGGGTTGCAAAGAAAAACCAAGAAAACTTACAAGGTGCGATGGTAATAAGTGATAGGCAGCATGCAGAAGTGCGCGCTCTTGTCTCTGGTCGTGATGTTAAATTCAGTGGTTTTAACCGCGCTTTAGATGCGAATCGTCCGATTGGTTCATTAGTTAAGCCTGCTGTTTATTTAACAGCATTGGATGCTGGCTATGGTTTAGATTATCATTTAAATGATAAAGCGATTATTCTTAAAAATGCTACAGGGCAACGTTGGCAGCCCAAAAATTACGATCGGAAATTTCGTGGACAGGTTACGTTAGAGGACGCATTAATCCACTCTCTGAATGTACCAACAGTGAATTTAGGAATGCAGGTGGGGCTTACTCATGTTATTAACAGTCTGCATAAAATGGGTATTCAAGAGAAAATAAAAGCGTATCCCTCTCTGGTATTAGGTAGTGTCTCCCTTTCACCTTTGCAGGTCGCGCAGATGTATCAGCCAATCACCATGAAAGGTGTTTATCAACCATTAGCCCTAATCCGCTCTATTGTTTCTAAAGAGGGCGAGTTGTTATATCAGCGAGCCAATAAGTCACAAAAAGTATTTTCAGCACAAGCGGTCAAGCAGTTAACTGATACATTGCATAAAGTGGCAAGCGAAGGTACGGCACGCAGTTTACGCTGGCGAAATCCCGGGCAGTATTTTGCGGGTAAAACGGGGACCACTAATAATTTAAATGACAGTTGGTTTGTCGGTTTTGATAGTGATGAGGTGGTGACCACTTGGGTTGGCAAAGATAATAATAAAAGCGCAGAGTTAACCGGAAGTAGTGGTGCGTTAGTGCTGTTCTCTGATTATATGAAACAGAAAAAAGGAAAGTAAAAGTGCCTGAGCCATTAATGAGTGTTGAGCAATTATTAAGTGATTTTAAAAAAAATAAAAGTTGGGATAAACAATATCGTTTGATTATCCAGCTTGGCAAAAAATTACCTGCACTTACAGAAGTTGAAAAAATAGAAGCGAACCAAGTAAAAGGTTGTGAAAGTCTTGCTTGGTTGGTTATTGAAAAGCAAGGTGAGAGTTATCACTTTAAAATGGACAGTGATACCCGTGTCGTAAAAGGGTTGATGATGATTTTGACTATTGTTTTTCAAGGAAAAAGCGCGTTACAAATTGAAGCTATTGATATTAATGATATTTTTACGCAGTTAGGTTTGCTTAATCATTTAAGCCCGTCGCGTGCTAATGGATTGCTCGCGATTGTGCATAAAATAAAAGGCGTATAATTCTTTGAAAAAAAGTAATTACCTGTTTTTGTCTTTATTACTCTTCGCAGTAACTCCTTGCTATTTGTTTGCGCAGCAAATACTGGAGTTTGCAGATAGTGAGCAACGCTATGTCTATGATGTATCCTATAAAAAAATAGCCATAGGTAAAATTATTAGAGAATCGCTGTGGCAGGGTAATACAGTTATAGCTAATACAACTGCTGAGTTGTCATTTTTATCTTATCATTTTGGTGGAAATCAGCTTTCACATATTTATTGGGATGAGATGTCCCAGTCGTTTCTTAGCAAAACATTTGTGCGCAATAGCGTTGGTTTTTCACGCGTGAGTATGCAAGCTAATTTTTTTAAAGCCGGGCATCAGACAAGTGTCACCCGTGATGGTAAAACTGATGAATATGTTAATGAAACAGAAAAAATTATAGATTTTAATGCGATTGGTGTACAAATGAGTGAAGGTTTGAAATTGGGGCAAACCCATTTTGAATTTTATATGCAGACATCGGACTCTGTGGAGCGCTACTTTTTTGAAGTGACAGGAAAAGAAGCGATTCATACGAAGTTTGGTAAACTTGATACCTACCGATTAGAACAAACTGGCAAAAAAGACCGTAAGCTTATTGCCTGGTTTGCTCCTGAAATTAATTATCAAATGGTCAAGTTTCGATATGAACGTAACTTATTGGACATTCGTGGTGTAATAAGTGAGCGCTCAATTATCAATTTGTGAATTTATACCCAAACCACCTGAATATACTGATTCCTGCATCTTCAAGTAGTTTGGGGATATAGTCGCTTACTTTTTTGGAAAACAGATGACAAATAACAACACAGCTAAAAAAGGGTTATTGCACCCTCGAAATTTACACCAAGGTAGTTATGATTTTAAGCAACTCTGCGAAGCTTGCCCGCAATTAGCCCCCTTTGTTATTAATAACCCCAAAGATCAGTTAACAATCGACTTCAGTAACCCTAATGCGGTATTAGCCCTTAATCAGGCTTTGCTTAAATGTTTCTATGATATCGATTTTTGGCAAATCCCCACGGGGTATCTGTGTCCGCCTATTCCGGGCCGTGCAGATTATATTCATTACTTAGCAGACTTATTAGCTGAAAGTTGTAATGGTGTGGTGCCGACGGGTAAGCAAGTGAAAGTGTTAGATATTGGTACGGGCGCTAACTGTATTTATCCTATTATCGGTAGTCAGAGTTACGGTTGGTCTTTTGTGGCAAGCGATATCGATCCTGTGTCTATTAAAACGGCGGATTTGATTGTGAAATCAAACCGTAATTTAAAATCTTTTATTAAACTGTTATTGCAGAAAGATAAAAAATCTATTTTCGACGGGATAATTAAAACACATGATAAGTTTGCTTTAACCATCTGCAACCCTCCGTTTCATGCTTCTATGGAGCAGGCGCTTGCGGGAACTTCCCGTAAAGTGAAGAATCTTAGCAAAGATAAAGCCACGAGCAATGTTAAGCTTAATTTTGGCGGGCAGGAAAATGAATTGTGTTGTGCTGGTGGTGAAATTGCCTTTTTAAAACAGATGTGCAAAGAGAGTCAAAGTTATGGGCAACAAGTCTGCTGGTTTACTAGCCTTGTTTCAAAATCTGAAAATGTCTCTCCGTTGAAAAAATTATTAACACAGCTTGGTGCTAAGCAGGTAAAAGTTATTAAAATGTCGCAAGGACAAAAAGTTAGTCGTTTGATTGCTTGGAGTTTTTGCAAAGATCCAAGTTTAATTGTTAATTAAAATAATAGTCTACCCTTAGTTATATAAAAGGCTTCATATTTTTGGTCGGAGTGATAATGTATAGATTTAAACTACAACACAAAAAAAAATTAATTTTCGATATGGTTTTAATCGTATTGTTCAATGCTTTGTTTTGGCTGTATTTTAGAGATAGAGATCTATTTGAACTGTTACATGAGTATGCTCGTGCTCATCAAGAGTATCAACTTGAGCAATATATTCCGTTAATACTCACTCTGATGGTCAGCTTTCTTTATTTCTCAATACGTCGTTGGCGAGATAGTGTTAAGTTTGCCGCATTTGCAGAGAGGCGAGTTTCAAAGGACTCACTCACTAAGTTATATAATCGCCGGACGTTAGAATCTAAATTATTATTAGAGTGGCAACGTTTTATTCGTTATAAAGAACCTTTTTGCTTAATTATGCTCGATATTGATGATTTTAAAGTCATCAATGATACATTTGGCAATTCGGAAGGTGATCGGATTCTAATCGAGATATCAGAAAAATTAGGCAATAATACACGAAAAACAGATTTCTGCGCGCGTTGGGGAGGAGCTGAGTTTTTAATACTTTGTCCGGTTAGTGAATTAGAAGCGATTACCGCCTTGGCTGAAAGGTTACGCTCAGATATCTATCGCCTGTTAAAAGATGGTGTGGAGCTAAGTGCCAGTTTGGGGGTGAGTCAGTCTGATGCAAAAAAATCGCTTGAGCAGCTGATTAAAGAAGTTGATTTTTCACTTTATAAAGCGAAAAAAATAGGTGGGAATTGCGTGGTAAGTAGTGAATAGCTAATTAACGGAATTGCTATAATTACTTAATAAAAAGCCCGAATAATAAATTTATTCGGGCTTTTTTAATAAGAGGTGAAAACTTAAATCAGTGAAGTAAACGGGCGCGGATTGTACCGTCGATCTCTTTTAATTTAGTCAATGCTATTTGCGCATCTTCACTGGTCACATCAATTACTACATAACCAATATTTTCATTAGTTTGCAGGTATTGTGCTGCAATGTTGATATTGTTTTCAGCAAATGCCAAGTTGATTTTAGTTAAAATACCCGGTTGATTTTGATGGATATGTAATAAACGACTTGTGCCACTGTGTAGTGGTAAAGACACTTCCGGGAAGTTTTTAGAAGACAGGGTTGAACCATTGTCAGAGTATTTAACCAGCTTACCGGCAACTTCATAACCAATATTTTCTTGTGCTTCTTGTGTGCTACCACCAACGTGTGGCGTTAGCAGTACATTATCAAATTGGCGAAGTGGAGACTCAAACTCTTCTTTATTTGATTTTGGTTCAGTAGGGAAAACATCGACTGCCGCACCTGAAAGTTTTTTACTTGCAAGAGCATCACATAATGCCGGAATATCAACAACCGTACCGCGCGCCGCATTCATGAAAATTGCGCCATCTTTCATCTGAGCAAACTCTTTTGCACCCATCATATCTTTGGTTGAATCAAGCTCTGGCACATGCAAGCTGACTACGTCAGATTGTGCAAGTAACTCTTCCATGGTTGCAATTTGGGTTGCGTTACCTAAAGTTAATTTGTTTTCGATATCGTAAAAAGAAACTCTAAAACCTAAGTTTTCAGCAAGGATACCAAACTGCGTGCCGATATGACCGTAACCGATAATACCTAAGTTTTTACCGCGCGCTTCATAAGATCCTGTTGCTGATTTATCCCATTCACCGCGATGTGCTTTTGCGTTACGCTCTGGCACGCCACGTAATAACAGTAGTGCTTGACCTAATACCAGCTCTGCAACGCTGCGCGTATTTGAGAAAGGTGCGTTAAATACCACGGTACCTTTGGCTTGCGCTGCCTGTAAATCAACTTGGTTGGTACCGATACAGAAACAACCGATACCCACAAGTTTCTCAGCAGCTGCTAATACTTTTGCATTGAGGTCAGTACGAGAACGGATGCCGATAAAATGAACATCTTTAATTTTTGCAATTAATTCTTCTTCGCTTAATGAAGTCTTAATGCTTTCAATGTTGGTGTAACCCGCTTGAGTGAATGTATTTACAGAGCTTTGGTGCAATCCTTCAAGCAGTAGAACTTTAATTTTATCTTTACTGAGCGAAAACTGAGTCATTTTATTTCCTTGGGCCTTATAAATAAGGTAAATGGACAAGCAATTGTGTGAGTAAAATAGCAAAATCAGAAGCAGATGTGAACTTTTGTGCGAAGATTCACATATGCAAACTTGAACTAGCTTATTACATTTTGACGATTCATAGCGCCATTCATTGAATCGTCAAATGTTAAAACTCTTATTTAAGTGTTTTAACACCTTCAGGTGAGCCGACTAAAACAACGTCAGCAGCACGGTTGGCAAACAGACCATTAGTTACTACACCTACAATTGCATTAATTTGAGACTCAAGTTTAAGAGGCTCTGCAATCTTCAAATTATGTACATCTAAAATGATATTACCGTTGTCTGTAACAACACCTTGACGATAAACTGGATCACCGCCCAGTTTAACCAGCTCACGGGCAACATAACTACGTGCCATTGGAATAACTTCAACTGGTAATGGGAAATCACCTAAAATATCGACATTTTTAGTGTTGTCGACAATACAGACAAATTTATCTGCAACCGCGGCAACAATTTTTTCACGGGTAAGCGCTGCGCCACCACCTTTGATCATATGGTTATATGGGTTGATCTCATCAGCACCATCAACATAAATACTTAATTCAGAAACTTCATTAAGATCAAATACATCAATACCATAAGCTTTTAATTTTTCAGTTGAAGCTTCAGAGCTTGATACAGCGCCTTTAATATCATTTTTCATTGTTGCTAATGCATCAATAAAGTGATTAACCGTTGAGCCTGTACCTACGCCAACAATTGAATCTTGTTCCACATATTGTAAGGCTGCGTAAGCTGCTGCTTTTTTCATTTCATCTTGTGTCATCTTCTGTATATCCTGTTTGCTGAAGCATCGAGTAAAAGTGTCGAGATTATAACCTGTTCAAATGAGTTATCCATGAGATATTTATTAATTTTAGGTAATAAATCCAAGTGGTTTGGGTATAAACATCACCACTGGTAATGATGGCTGGGGGTGATGATTTCAGGAAGCGGCACATCCCACTCTTCAATAGGCAGCTTTTCTACTTGTTGGCAGTCATGCGCCAGGCCGATTGGATAAGGGCCGCTTTTCTCTTTAAACCAGGGTGCAAGCATTCGGTCATAATAACCGCCGCCCATACCGATGCGGTTCCCCTGCAGATCAAAAGCAACAAGGGGTGTGAAAATAATATCTAATTTTTTAACTGCACAAGTGTGTAATTGCTCTAATTTCGGCTCGTAAATACCATATTTATTAAGCACCATTTCAGAATCTATTGTGTATTGCAAAAACAGCAGATGGCCTTTACTGAAAGGGTGCACAACAGGCAGGTAAACTTGTTTATTATTAGCCCAGCACCACTCTATAAATTCAAAGGTATCTATCTCACCATCGTGGGCTAGTGATATGCCGATATTTTGTGCGTTTAAGACTTTATTATGTTTAACCAATCGAGCGAATAATTTAGCTGCATCTTGTCTTTGTTGTAAGCCCGACAAATCACGTCTTGCTGTACGCATTTGATTACGTATTTGTGAACGGATTTGATTTGCTGAAAATGTATTGCCTGGATTGTCCATAACCATATTAATAAGCCCTTTAAAAACAGTAGGTAAAGAATATCATTATTAATTAATAGATTAAAATTGAAGATGGGAATATTGTTGTTTGTTAGTGCCTCGGTGTGTGGATTATATTTTTGATAAGTAGTGAGTAACCCAAGGATATCGTTATTGACTGTGATTTAGTAACACGAAGGTCGATAGACGACGGTGTTTTTTTTGAATTGCTAAGCAAAGGAGAAAAAGGAGTAACCTAATAATATGGTTATTGAATGTAGTTTGTAATTAGAAGTTCAAAGCACTGACGTTTCTTAGCGCTTTATTTCGCTCTTTATTTAGTTGAGAAAAAGAGTAACCCAAGGATATCGTGATTGACTGTGATTTAGTAACGCTAAGGTCTATAGACGCCGGTGTCTTTGGTTTTTTATTTGACAAAATTAGGAATAAAAAGTCATTGGCTAAATAAACTAGGAAGAAAACGAAGTAACCCAAGGATATCGTGATTGACTGTGATTTAGTAACACTAAGGTCTATAGATTACGGTGTCTTTGCTTTTGAACTGTCTTAGTTTGAATAAGTAACTCGAGGATTGTTGCTGGCTGTAGTTTGTAATTATAAGTTTAAAGCACTGACGTTTCTTCGCGCTTTATTTAGTCGAGAGAAAGAGTAACCCAAGGGTATCAGTATTAACTGTGGTTTAGTAATGCGAAGGTCGATAGACGACGGTGTCTTGTTTTGCTAGAAAAGTGAAGAGTAACCCAAGGATATCGTTATTGACTGTAGACCTTGAACCCGAAGGTCAAAGTCGGTGTCTTAGTGTTTGCCGCAGGCTTCTCGATACGAGCCGAGCTTGCACAATAGCATTCAGGCCAAGTCACCAGGATAAAGCTTATCGGCTCAGGGACGTAGTCAAGATGAGCGGATATCCGAGGGTTAAAAATACTTTACGCCAGTTTTGTGTATTTGCAAAGTGTTTTTTTATGCTGATTTTTAATCTTGTTTTAGTATTGATATAAATTTTTACAATAGATGATTTAAGCGGTTAAAAAATAAAAGATTTATCGATCCGGCTATTTTTTATTATTTGGTTGCAAAACGGTTTCGATTGATTCTTGCAGGGTTTTAATACGTTCATTGAGTTGTTCTGCATGTTTTTTATTTTTAGCTTTTTCTGCATTAAGCTCGTGACAGAAGTTTAATGCGGCCATCACAATAAGTTGCTCATTACGTAGAGCGCGACTGCTGGTTTTCATCTTTTTTAACTTGTCGTTAAATTGATCAACCGTATTTTGCAGCGTTTGCTCTTCACCATCCGGGCAGGCGATTTTATATTGCTGTCCTAAAATCGAGATCTCAATATTTGCCATAATTAACCCATACAATAAAAGGTGGAATGAACGCTAAAATAAATGTTAGCAAGCTCAAAAAAAAGAGAATAATTTAAGAACTATAGCTATCTCGCTATCAAGTTTCAAGTACTTACTGGTAGCGTGATCTACTGGATGTTAGAATATTATATTCAAGCTGCCTGGAAGTGCCGAATCTGCATTTTCAAATAGCACGAGTATATTCAATTAATCGTTAATATAAAGAGTCTACAAATGAGTAAAGAGCCATTACCAAGTTTTGAAAAAATCACTCAGATACTTGAAGACGCTGAGTTATATACTAATGCCTCGGAAACGCACGGCGTATTATCAGGGCTTGTTTGTGGTGGTGTTAAACTAGACTCTCAAAGTTGGCGGCCTCATTTTAATGATGTCGTTAATGAGGGCATGGGGCTACCAAGCAAGGCAAATAAATTGGTTGAGGCTATTTACGGGCAAGTGGTTAATCAATTTACCGATGATGGTTTGGGCTTTAAGTTGTTATTGCCTGGTGATGATGTGCCACTTGATGAGCGTGCGGAAGCGATGGCGCAATGGTCACAAGGTTTTTTAGTCGGGTTTGGGATGGTCCAGCAAGCCTTAAATCAAGCCTCTGATGAAATTCAAGAGCTGATCCGTGATATTCGAGATATTTCACAAGTGGCGTTTGATTTTGAACAGGAAGATGAAGAATCTGAAATCGCTTTTGCAGAAATTGTTGAGTATTTAGGTGTGGGGGCGATGCTTTGTTTTAATACTTTTTCTCGTCAACCTGCAACACCAATTTCAAAGACCCTTCATTAAACTCGGAAGAAAAGTTATTTTATGAGTGAATTTAAATATCGCAGAGCGCAGTTTTTTGCGCAGATGAATAAAAATAGCATGGCTATTTTTCCTGCTGGTTCAGAAAAAATACGTAGTAATGATACTGAGTATCCTTTTAGACAAAATAGTGATTTTTATTATTTAGCTGGATTTAATGAGCCGGATGCTTGCCTGCTACTGATAAAAAAAACAGACAGTCAAAAAGCTATTTTATTTAATCGCAAGAAAGATAAAAGTGCAGAAATTTGGCATGGGTATCGACTAGGACAAAGTGCGGCGGTTAGTGAACTCGGTTTTGATAAAGCTTATCAGTTCGAAGAACTGCAAGATCACCTACAAAAACGACTGGATGGTTTAACGACGCTTTACTTTCCAATTTTTCAAGATGCTAACTTGGATAAAACCCTAGCAACAGTTATTAATGAGTTACGTGCGGGTAGACGTAAAGGCAAAGTCGCACCAACAACCTATATTGATAGTTTGTCGATCTTACATGAGATGCGTTTAATCAAATCGACAAGTGAAATTGAATTGTTATCTGCTGCAGCTGAAATTTCAGCTGCAGGACATATTTGTGCAATGCAGAAATGTCATTCGGGGATGTGGGAATATCAATTACAAGCTGAAGTTGAGCATGAATTTGCATTGCAGGGTACACGCGATGCTGCTTATAACAGTATTGTTGCGGGTGGTGAAAACGCCTGTGTTTTGCATTACACCGAAAATAATTGCCAGTTACACGATGGTGATTTGGTATTGATTGATGCAGGGGCTGAATATCAAGGTTACGCGGGCGATATTACGCGCACCTTCCCGGTGAATGGAGTTTTTTCTGAGTTTCAAGCGAAGTTATATCAATTGGTCTTAGATGCGCAAATCAGCGCAATCAGTCAGGTAAAACCTGGTGTGGCACTGCTTGATATTAATAAAAGTGTGATTAAACAACTGGTTGATGGCTTGCTTGAGTTAGGTGTTTTGCAAGGTGATAGCGATACACTGATTAAAAATGAAGCTTATAAAGAGTTTTATATGCATGGTATCGGTCATTATTTAGGCTTGGATGTGCATGATGTTGGTGATTGTGGCAGCACGGAGAATCCGCGTTTATTAGAAGCGGGGATGGTGGTGACTATTGAGCCAGGCTTGTATATCAGTAGTGCTGCTGATGTTGACGATGTTTGGAAGAAGATCGGAATCCGTATTGAAGATGATGTTTTAGTTACCGAGTTTGGTGCAGAAGTTTTAAGCGCGGATGTGCCAAAAAGTATTAATGAAATTGAAGCGTTAATGGCCGATGCACAGCAACATGGTTAAAAAAATGCCGCAGCAGACTGATTACGATATTGTTATTGTCGGTGCGGGCATGTCTGGTTGTTTGCTTGCTTATGGTATTTTAAAGTTATCACCCTCTTTAAAAATTGTACTGCTGGATGATAATCCGGAGAAGTTAAATAAAGACTCCCATCCAGGTTTTGATGCGCGAAGTATTGCATTAAGCGCGGGGAGTTGTGAACTGCTAGATGAATTGGAACTATGGGCTGAGCTAAAAGGCAAAGCACAAGCGATTGATGATATCCATATCTCGGATCGCGGGTACTTGGGGGCTTTAGATCTGCAAAGAAGCAATAAACGGCAAGCGTTTGGTTATGTGGTTGAGCTGCAAGATGTCGGTTTAGTTTTAGATAAGCATTTAGCACAATATAAGCAACTAAAGCGTTTATACAGTTCACGTTTGACAACAATAGAGAAGCAAGCAGAGCAGGTTCTCTGCCAGCTCGAAAATGGACAAATATTAACAACTAAATTATGCGTTGGCGCAGACGGTGCGAACAGTTTAACGCGCGAGTTATTAGCTATTCCCGCGCAAACATCTGATTATGACTGCAGTGCAATTATTGCTAATGTCTCTTGCGCTAAACCTCATTTGAATAAAGCGTTTGAACGTTTTACAGAATTTGGGCCAATTGCATTATTACCACTAAGCGATAATCGCTATTCATTAGTGTGGTCTGTAGGAAATGCAGATGTGACACGTTTATCCAAGCTCAATCAGCAAGATTTTTTGTCTGAGTTACAGCAAGCATTTGGTTATCGGGCCGGCATTTTTCGAGAGCTAGGTAAACGTGATATCTATCCGTTAAAACTGATTAAAACTGAAAAACCAGTTACTCATCGAGGTCTGTGTATCGGTAATGCCGCGCACTGTTTACATCCCGTGATGGGGCAGGGATTTAATTTAGGTTTGCGCGATCTATATGTTTTGGCTGTGTTAATTAGCCAAGTAGAGGATAAACAAGAGATTGGAGGTTTTAAGATGCTTAGCCAATATTGGTCTGCGCGCCAAGACGATCATCTGCGAACAATCACTATGACTGATTCTATGGTACGTGTTTTTAGTAATACAGATTGGCCTGTTGTTATCGGTCGCAGCATAGCGCTGCAAGCCATGAGTCTTATTCCCGCTTTATCAGCCCCGATTGTTAAACAAGCCAAAGGGCAATTTAACTTATTCACTCGAGATCAAAAAGCATGATGCAATCTTATGATGTAACCATTGTCGGTGGGGGGATGGTCGGTTTAACATTAGCCGCTAGTCTGGCAAATAGCCCATTATCGATTGCACTGATTGAAGCAAACGAAAACCCTGAATTAACAAGTGAACCAGCTAGTCGTGTGAGTGCAATTAGTTATGCCAGTCGCGCTATTTTTGAAAGTTTAAATATTTGGCAAAATATTAATAGCGAGCGTATTACGGCTTATAACTGCATGCAAGTTTGGGAAAAAGATAGCTTTGGTAAAATTGATTTCAGTGCTGAACAAGTTGATTGCTCTGAGCTGGGCTACATTATCGAAAACGAGCAAATCCAAGCTGCATTACTGCAATCCGTACAAAAACAACACAACGTGACCTTTTATGCTCCAGATCAATTAAGCAATATTGCTATTGGAGATGGTGAGGCCTGGCTTACTTTAAAAAGCGCTAAAACGTTAACCTCTAAATTGGTTGTCGGTGCAGATGGCGCAAACTCATGGCTGCGCAAGAAGGTAGATATTCCGTTAACACATTGGGATTACAATCATCATGCCTTAGTCGCGACAGTTAAAACCGATTTAGCACATGAGAATTGTGCAAGACAAATATTTACGCCTGATGGGCCTTTGGCTTTTTTACCGCTTTTTGAAAAAGATTTATGTTCCATTGTTTGGTCAGTACCGCCTGAAAAAGCAGAGCAGTTAAAAAAACTATCCGAGCTTGAATTTAATAGACAATTAACACGTACATTTGATAACCGTTTAGGTCACTGTGAACTGCAAAGCGAACGCTGCAGTTTTCCATTGACCATGCGTTATGCACGCGATTTTGCCAAACATCGTATCGCCTTGATTGGTGATGCCGCGCATACCATCCACCCCTTAGCTGGACAAGGGGTTAACCTTGGATTATTAGATGCGGTGAGTTTAGGGCAAACGATTATAGAGAATAGCGAAGCCGATAAAGAGATTGGTTTATATGAAAATTTACGTCACTTTGAACGTTGGCGAAAAACAGAAACGATGCAGATGATAGCGTCAATGGAACTGCTAAAGCGGTTATTCCAAGGAGATAATCCGCTACAAAAGACACTGCGCGATTTCGCTTTATTGTTTACAGATAAAGTAAATCCGCTTAAAAAACAGTTTATTAAGCAGGCGATGGGATTAAGTGGCGAATTGCCGAAAATTGTAAAAAAGAATGATGCTGATTTTTAGCTATTTTGAGCAACTTAAAAAACAGTGTATATTACGCACCAATAACAAAAACATATTCAAATAACTGATTTGAAACTAATCAAGAGAAGAGCTTAAATTATGATCATCAAACCAAAGATTCGTGGCTTTATTTGTACAACAACTCACCCTGTGGGCTGTGAAAAGAATATTCAAACACAAATTGAATACACTAAAAAACAGGGCAAAATTCAAAATGGTCCTAAACGTGTATTAGTGATTGGTTCTTCGGCCGGTTACGGTATGTCATCACGTATTGCTGCTGCATACGGCTCAGATGCGTCAACCATTGGTGTGTTTTTTGAAAAACCGGCAACTGAGCGCAAACCTGGCTCTGCGGGTTGGTACAACAGTGCTGCATTTGAAAAACAAGCAAAAGCGGATGGCTTATACGCAAAAAGCATTAATGCGGATGCATTCTCACATGAAACCAAAGCAAAAGTTATTGAGTTAATCAAAGAGGACTTAGGTCAGATTGATGCGATTATCTACTCGGTAGCAGCACCTGTTCGTAAACTGCCAGATACAGGTGAAGTGATTCGTTCAAGCCTGAAACCAATCGGTGCAACATATGTTGCAACAGCGATTGATACTAATAAAGACTGCATTATTGAAGCCTCTGTTGAGCCTGCTACAGAAGAAGAAGTTGCTAATACAGTAACGGTTATGGGCGGACAAGATTGGGAACTTTGGTTAAGCGCGTTAGGTGAAGCTGGCGTATTAGCACAAGGTGTTAAAACAGTTGCCTACTCATATATCGGCACAGAGTTAACTTGGCCGATTTACTGGGATGGCGCATTAGGTCAGGCAAAAATCGATTTAGATCGCGCATCTACGGCTATCCAGGAACAACTTGCACCGCTTAATGGTGAAGCTTATGTTTCAGTGCAAAAAAGTGTTGTAACACAAGCAAGCTCTGCAATTCCTGTTATGCCTTTATATATCTCTATGGTATTTAAAATCATGAAAGAGAAAGGGCTTCATGAAGGTTGTATGGAACAGATTCACCGTCTGTTTACTGCGCAGCTATATAAAGAAGATGCTAGCGCACCTACTACGGATGACGCGCGTCGTCTACGTTTAGATGACTGGGAATTACGTGATGATGTGCAGCAAGCTTGTAAAGATCTGTGGCCGACAATCACCACTGAAAACTTATTTGATTTAACGGATTACAAAGAATACAAAGAAGAGTTTTTACAACTGTTCGGCTTTGGTATCGAAGGTGTCGATTATGATGCTGATGTTGATACATTAGTTGAGTTTGATTGCCTTTCAGTTTAATTACTAATTTTTATGTTTTTTAAAATACCCACTTCGGTGGGTATTTTTGTTTTTGCTGGTATAAACTAAACATTAGTTATTCTTAAATCTAAGCTGTTGTAGTCTGCTAAGGTAAATAAAATGAAAAAAATACTATCACTCGCAATAGTTGCATTAATATTAAGTGCTTGTGTCAACAGAACTGCAGATAAAAATAATATTCGGGTTTATATCAATAGTGGTGCAATTCAATGTGAGTCTGATGGTAAAACAGTTGCTGAAACTGCTTTGTTATTAACTGAGCAAGCTGTTGATGTTAGTTCATCACAATGTGGCTTTCTGTCAAATGTGGCTGTTGTGGCTATGTGTGGCTCGATTACCACCAATATTAATGTTCATCAGATTAGTTCAGCCGATTTAAGCAAAGCACAGGCATTGGGTTTTGAAAATGTAGATACATTAAAACAGCAGAACGACTTGGGATATCAACTCTCTGATTGTAAATAGGAGCTAGAAAATGCAACGTTTTATGAAACTAACTTTGTTATTGATCTGCGCTATTTTGTCCAGTGCGGTTTTTGCAAACAGTGAGAAAGAGATAGAGCACCTGCTTGATTTTGTTGAGCATACCGAGTGCAGTTATGTGCGTAATGGTGCAAAACATAATGGACCAGAGGCGCGCGGCCATATCCAGAAAAAGTATGATTATTATGCTGATGATATAAAATCAGCGGAAGATTTTATTGCATACTCAGCCAGTAAAAGTCTAATCAGTGGTTCGAAATACACCATTGTTTGCCCAGATCAGGAGATTCAATTCAGCGCAGATTGGTTATTAGGTGAGTTAAAACAATATCGCTCACTTCTAAAAACTAACAAGAAATAAACGAATATCCTGGAACGCACTGAATTATTACTGTTTTTTATTAAATTTCTGTTGCATCTTGGTTATAAATTATTAGACTTGAAAATTATTCGGTATGTAGCGCAGCTTGGTAGCGCACTGCTCTGGGGGAGCAGGGGTCGGAGGTTCGAATCCTCTCATACCGACCATTTTTCCTTTTTTACCTCTATAAAGCTCACTCCCCGTCGTTTTAAGGATCTTTTATGACACCGTTTTTATTATCAACTGAGCAATTAATTAAAGAAGTTCGTACCGTTTTTGATGTGCAAAGTGCCGCATTGTCTGTCCATAGTGAGCAAGTTGGCGATGAGTATCTGCAAGCTTTAAGCTTGATGAAAAATTGTGTTGGCAGAGTGGTTGTTTGCGGCATGGGGAAATCCGGGCATATTGGCAAAAAGATTTCAGCAACCCTTGCATCGGTGGGGACACCTTCATTTTTTATGCATCCGGGGGAAGCTTTTCACGGTGACTTAGGCATGATCACAGCAGATGATCTGTTATTGCTTATCTCCTATAGTGGCGAAACCGATGAGTTGCTTAAAATCATCCCTTCAATTCAGCATTTTGGTAATAAAATCATTGCCATTACAGGCGGCATAAATTCAACGCTGGCACAAAACTCAGATGTGGTGTTAGATGCTAGTGTGGAAAAAGAAACTTGTCCTAATAATTTAGCGCCTACTACGTCAACAACATTAACTTTAGTGATTGGCGATGCTTTAGCGTCTACTTTAACTTTAGAAAAAGATTTTAGTCCGATGGATTTTGCTCGATTTCATCCTGGAGGCAGTCTTGGTAAGCGTTTACTTACTTTTGTTAAGGATGAGATGCGCAGTGATAATTTACCCTTTGTGCAGTTAGATACCTCCCTTACAGATGCATTAATGGTGATGACAGAAACGCGCACCGGTCTTGCTCTGGTAATGAAAGATGAGCAGTTACAGGGAGTGATCACCGATGGTGATGTGCGCCGATTTTTAATATCAGGTAAAAGTATCAATGAATGTTTAGCGCAAGAGTTAATGAATGACTCGCCTTGTTTTATCGCGCCGAATGCGCGTTTAACCGAAGCGGAAGAGATTATGCGCGAGAAACATATCAAATGGCTGATTGTCAGTGAAGATGGCATCAAGCTCGATGGTATTATTGAGTGGGGACAATAAACAGTTGTGGGCTTACTCAGGAAGATAAACGTTTGTCTAATAATATTGTTTAGCTGTTTAATCTTACTGAGTAATACGCCTGTTGTTTTTGCCCAATCGTTACAGAAGCCATTATTAACATGGCTTCCTTTTTTAACCTCGAATCTAAAACGTATTCAACCCAATCAAGACTGCCCGCAAAATCAGATTGTAAATATTCAAGTCAGCAAAGAAAAAAATAAGCTCAATGCGGATATTGCAGCTATCGATTGGGATTTAAATTGCCAAACCGCCCAAGCGACAAATAGCCGCGTTGAAAAAACGTTATCCTTAGCCTCGCAAAAAGATAAGATTGATTTACAAATTAAGGAGTTCTTTAAACTCTTAGCCGTTTTGCCTGACAGCAATATTCGAATAAAGTCGGTTAACTTAGCCTCAGATCTTATCAATAACAAATTTTCCTTTAGTTTATTTATAATAAAAACTGAGCAAACTGTTTTTATTACCTTATTAAGTGAATTTCTTAACTCAAAGCTAAAAATTAACCTGTTAAATAAACAACTAAGCCTGGAAAGTACGATCACGTTAGCCAAGCTCCCGCAATTTATAAATGTACCCGTAGAGCTGAAAAAATTATTAAATAATGAATTACAACTTAGTTATGCAGGTAATTTAAACAGTTGGCAAAAAGGCTCTTTTACTATCAAGTGGCAGGGAGAATTGAGCGATTTAGCAGCGTCGGCTGAATTGAATTTAGCTGGCGATATTGAACTGTTAACACAACAAGTAAATTTAAGGCTGGTGGCCTTCAATTTAAAAAATATCAGCCATAAAATATCGCTGCAGCAGGATTGGAAAACACCTTATATCAAGCTCAAACTAGCACAGCCGGCCTTAATAAATTTATCATCAAAGTATATGAAAGCGTTACCCTTGCACCTGCGAGTCGGGCGTAGTGCGCTACTTACAAAAGTCCCCCGTGGTAAAAAACAGCGTATTCGTATTGATACGCAAAAATTACCCTCCTTGTTTGTTACTTTAAATGCGCAAGGCTCCTTTGAAGATATATTGCTTGATTGGCGTATTTTACTTTTAAACCAAACATTAATGGGCAAGGTCTTTTATGCGGATAAAAAAGTAAAAGTGGAGATGGCAAACAATCTGCTGTCGCCAAAAACATTAGTTGAATCACTGCGTGATTATCTGCCGGATCTTGATTTATTAGAGATAAATTCCGGGGATATTAATCTGCAATTGTCAGCCAGCTACGATTTAAATAAAAAAGTGGTAGGCTTAAAAAGCAGTATCACAGCGTTAGATATCGCAGGAAAAAATGATAGTGTGTTATTTGATAATATTAGTTTGAGCAGTGAACTGGATTATCTGTTTGAAAAAGATCTGATAACCATTAATCAGGATAAGCAGCAGTTAAAAATAGGTAATCTATTTGTTGGCGTGCCGATTCAGGCACTACAGTTAGATGCGCAGATAAATGGCGGTGAGCCTGTTGTTGACCATTTTAAAGCCCGTTTATTAGGGGGGCGAATCGACTTTGATGATTTCAAATTAATAGCGCCCAGCCAGACAGTCATAAACATTGCCGGTATTAGTTTAACTGAAGTGATTAAGTACAGCGCTTACCCAGAAATAGAGGGGAAAGCGGTGATTGACGGTATGCTGCCTTTCGCACTGGGTGAGCAAGGTGTAACCGTCAAGAATGGTTTGATATTTGCGCGCTCACCTGGTGGTTATATTAAGGTGCCTGAAAACACAGTGATTAAAGCGATGGGTAAAGGTAATCCGGCCTTTTATTTGACCATGCAGCTGTTATCAAATTTTCAGTTTGATACTTTACAAGGTGTAATCGGTTATACTAGCGATGGTGAAAGCGATTTAAAAATAAAGCTTAAAGGGATAAACCCAGATAAGAGTGGCACGCAGCCGATCACTTTTAACTATTCACACAATGAAAACATTTTAAAATTACTTAAAAGTCTGCGTTTCAATGAGCAATTAGAGCGACAAATAAAGGAGAAGTATTAGTGCTTAATAAATTCAGTTTATTAATCGTGCTGTTTTTTACTATCGCAGCATGTACCCCCAGAGTGGAATTGGCGGTGCCCGATGAGCCTATTACCATCAATTTAAATGTTAAAATCGATCATGAGATTCGCATTAAAATTGATAAAGAGTTAGATGATGTTTTTGCTGACGACAGTGGTCTCTTTTAAAAGCAATAAGAAAAAGATTAGGAGTTAAGATGAAAAAAATATTTGTATTGTTTGCTTTAATGGTGAGCTTTTCTGTTTTTGCGTTAGATTTATCTGATGCCAAAGAGCAGGGTTTAGTTGGCGAACAAAGCAATGGGTTGTTAGGTGTAGTTGAAGTTTCGCAGCAAGCCAAAGAGTTAGTTGAAGATATTAATGCTAAACGTTTAGTTAAATATAAACAGATAGCTGAAAAAAATGGGATGACGCTTGAGCAAGTCTCTGTGCTTGCTGGGGAAAAAACCATTAAAAAAACTCCTGCAGGACAATATATCCAAAATAGCGTGGGGCAATGGGTTGTAAAATAGTTCTATGAAAATAAAGGCAAAATGAGTTTTCCATTTTGCTTTTATTTTTGCTCACTACGCCAGACAGTCAGTTGTTATCGTCTGATAAGTGAGCAGATTTGAGCCCTATTGATATCGCGTTATCAAAACCAGCACCCGCAAGTAAATCCCTTTATTAGTTTCGCGTTATTTAACTTGAGCTTCTGCTGATAATATACGATGATTGCCCCTATTTTTTGATTTATATATTTTCAGAGGTAAGCAATGACTCAGGTGGAAACTGGCCCAAGCAATTTTATTCGTAATATTATCGATAACGATCTTGAAACGGGTAAACATCAGTCGATACATACACGTTTCCCGCCAGAGCCAAATGGTCATCTGCATATTGGTCATGCCAAGTCTATCTGCTTGAATTTTGGTCTTGCACAAGATTACTCTAATGCGCTTTGTAATCTGCGCTTTGATGATACCAACCCAGTAAAAGAAGATGCTGACTACGTTGCTGCAATTGAAGAAGATGTGCGCTGGTTAGGTTTTGAATGGGCGGGTGACATTCATTATTCTTCCGATTATTTTGAGCAACTATATGCTTATGCGGTTGAGTTAATTGAGAATGACAAAGCGTATGTCTGTGAACTTAATGCGGAACAAACACGTGAATACCGCGGCACACTAACTTCGTCAGGTAAAGAGAGCCCGTTCCGTAACCGTCCTATCCAAGAAAGTTTAGATCTGTTCGCACGTATGCGTGCGGGTGAGTTTTCTGAAGGTTCGATGATGTTACGTGCAAAAATCGATATGGCATCGCCGAATATGAAGATGCGTGATCCAGTTATATACCGTATCCGTTTCGCTCATCACCACCAGACGGGCGATAAGTGGTGTATCTACCCTATGTATGATTTCACGCACTGTATTTCGGATGCGATTGAAGGTATTACGCATAGTTTATGTACCCTTGAATTTGAAGATCATCGTCCACTGTATGACTGGGTATTAGCCAATATCAGTATTGCTTGTAAACCTCGTCAAATTGAGTTCTCACGTCTTAATTTACAATACACCTTAACTTCTAAACGTAAGTTAAATGCGTTAATTGAAGAGAATATTGTTGCGGGTTGGGATGATCCGCGTATGCCTACTATCTCCGGCATGCGTCGCCGAGGTTATCCTGCTGCTTCGATACGTGAATTTTCAAAACGTATTGGGGTAACAAAACAGGAGAATACTGTTGAACTTGCTTCATTAGAAGCGTGTGTTCGTGAAAATCTGGAAGCTAATGCCCCGCGTGCGATGGCGGTGATTGATCCTGTTAAAGTGATTATCAGTAATTATGAAAATGATAAAACTGAGCAGTTAATCGCACCTGCGCATCCTAAAGATGAAAGCATGGGAACTCGAACTTTACCTTTCTCGCGTGAGTTACTGATTGATCGTGCTGACTTTAGAGAAGAAGCGAATAAAAAATACAAACGTTTAGTATTAGGTAAAGAAGTGCGTTTACGTAATGCCTATGTTATTAAAGCTGAAGATGTTATTAAGGATGAAGCTGGTAATATTACTGAAATTCATTGTTCGTACGATCCTGAAACATTAGGAAAAAATCCAAGCGATGGCCGTAAAGTGAAAGGTGTTATCCATTGGGTTGATGCGACGTCGAATGAAGCTGCTGAGTTCAGAGTTTACGAGCGTTTATTTCTAGTTGAAAACCCAGCTGCGGCTGAAGATATTCATCAAGTAATCAACCCTGAATCATTAGTTGTAAAACAGGGTTTTGTTGAGCTTGGGCTTGCTGAAGCAGTAGCTGAAAAAGCTTACCAATTTGAACGCGAAGGTTATTTTTGTGCAGATAGCAAAGATTCAACGCCGCAACACTTAGTCTTTAACCGCACTGTTGCGTTACGTGATTCTTGGGGCGGCTAGAAGCTTCAGGTTTACCTTGCCGACAGTTAGAAAGCAGTGCTTAAACTTGATTTAGCACTGCTTTTTTAATTTTAAAAGATACATAATTTGTTATAGCTATTACTTTTTTCTATTTGTTGTAGCAGAAATTATTTAGCAGTTCCATACTGTAACCATGATAATTGTTTACGTTTTAGGAGTAAAAGATGGAATTTGAAGAGATGCTCAATATTTTGTCGAGTAAAGATGGTTCAGATCTTTATTTGTCAACAGGAGCACCACCATCAGCTAAATTTCAAGGTACTTTAAAAGCACTCACTAATATCCCTTTTCAGCCAGGTGAAGTAGCCGTTATTGCTGATTCAATGATGGATAGTGAGCAAAAGGTGGCATTTGAGCAGGATCTTGAGATGAATCTGGCTATTTCAATTTCAAATGTTGGACGCTTTCGAGTCAATATTTTCAAACAGCGTAATGAAGTCTCGATTGTTGCACGTAATATCAAAGTTGAGATCCCTAAGTTTGACGATTTGAGGCTACCTGAGGTACTTAAAGATGTGATTATGGCTAAGCGCGGTTTGGTGTTATTTATTGGTGCGACGGGCTCTGGTAAATCCACATCACTGGCGGCATTAATTGATCATCGCAACTCAAATGCCTCTGGTCATATAATCACTATTGAAGATCCTGTTGAATTTGTACACAAGCACAAAAAAAGTATTATTAACCAACGCGAAGTGGGGGTTGATACCCGAAGTTTCCATGCGGCTTTAAAAAACACATTACGTCAGGCACCCGATGTTATTTTGATTGGGGAAATTCGCGATAGAGAAACCATGGAGCATGCTTTAGCCTTTGCTGAAACAGGGCACTTAGCTATTTCAACATTACATGCTAATAATGCTAACCAAGCGCTCGATCGTATTATTAACTTCTTTCCTGAAGAACGACGTCCGCAATTATTAAGTGATTTGGGCAATAATTTAAAATCGTTTATTTCACAACGTTTAATTCCTACTGTTGATGGCAAGCGTTGTGCGGCCATTGAAGTGATGATGGGGACCTTAACGATACGCGATATGATCAAACGTGGTGATTTTGGTTTATTAAAAGATGTAATGGAGAAGTCAAAACAGTTAGGTATGCAAACTTTTGATGGTGCGTTATTTGATTTAGTGCTTGAAGGGCGGATATCAGAAGAAGAAGCGATTAAAAACTCGGATTCTCCGACTAATCTTGCGCTGAAATTTAAGCTGCATCATGGCGGCATTGTGGAGCAAGCTGAAGAAAATGCCAAGAAAAATGGCGGGTTGAGTTTAGAGCCGATGGAAAGATCGCTTCCTGATGACTTAACCTTTTCTTGAACGCCCTTTATAAACAATAAAAGCGCCAGATGGCGCTTTTTTAACTTGTTGATTAATATAACAATTCGATAGCGTAATCTTTAGCGTACTTTTCAACGACAAAGTCGATATCTTTATCACCACGACCAGAAAGGTTAAGCAGGATTGCGCCTTTTTCACCCTGTTTAGCGAGTTTCAGTGCGTAGGCAACAGCATGTGCAGATTCAATCGCAGGGATGATCCCTTCTAATCTCGATTCAAAAATCCTTGATTATATCGTTTCTAATTCAACCTTCTCTCTTGGTTGGTTTTGCCATAGGTCTTTATTGCCTTCTTATTTTGCTTTCGAATGGGGCTTTTTATTTCTTTGTTTTTGTGTTTATTTGTCGCCTTTTGCTTTTCTTTTGATTTCCTTTTGCTTGCCTCGCTTACGTTCGCTTTCGGCTTGTGTGTTATAACGCACATTTTTACATTCAGAAAAGCAATACAATCATCTGCGAATTTCTTACAGGGAGTAAATATGAAAACGTTAAAAACCACAGCTATCCTTATCTCATTGGCTATCAGCGGATCAAGTATGGCAGCGGACTACTGGGCAGACTACCAGTCCTCTCGTGCTTCAGGCTCGGATCTGCGAGATCCGGCCTCGGCTATTGCAGAAGATAATATACTGCCGAATTTTTCCTACGCTGGTTATCAGTTTGGTAACCAAGCAATACCAGATTCGTCAACACTGGGTTATAAAATATTTAAGGTAACAGCCTATGGTGCCATTGCTAATGATGGCTTAAGTGATAAACAGGCTATCCGCGACACTATCGCAGAAGCTGAAAATCACATTGATAATGGTGGATCTGGTGCAATTATTGAATTTCCAGCGGGTCAATTCCGGATCAATGATAGTTCGGATATGCTAGGGATAGATTTATCTGATACTCCAGAAGGCAGAACAAACCGAAAATCGTACACAATGAAGATTTCGCGAGGCAATATTATTATTCGCGGAGCCGGCCCTGATACGGTCCTCTTTATGGAGCAAAATCTTGAGCTGATCTATCCGAGCAAAGACTGGACGACGCCTTATATTCTGCAAATCGGCTTTGACAGTAAAAATCCAGATCCCAATATTATTGCTACAGCGACACAATCTATTCTTTCTCCTAGCGGAGATAAGTTCATCACTACGGTGGCATCAGATCACCTGCGTGAATCCACTCAGACTATCAGTGTCGCAGATTCATCAAAATTACAAGTAGGGCAGTGGGTGCAGCTGACCCGACTGGATGATCGACTCGCCACCATTGAAGAGTCTGTGTATCCATACCAGCTAGAATCAGGCTGGACGGCTCTCGCTAATGGACTTAGATCTCAGGAGTTTCACCAGGTCACAAAGATTCAGGGGAGTGACGTGACTTTTGCGGCTCCAATCCACCATAGCGTCAACGCCGATGGCTATTGGGGATTAAAACACGCACCAATGCTGGAAAATATCGGCATTGAAAACCTAACATTTAAAGGTAACTGGCATGAGAATTTCGTGCATCATCAAAGTGGCGTGCATGATGGTGGATGGAGTGCTATAAATCTGAGTAAGGTAAGCAACAGCTGGATCGATAATGTTACATTCACAGATGTTAATGTTGGTTTGACTGCAACCAACAGTGCCGCTACAACGATTGAAGATATTACCTTTAACGGTAATCCAGGACACCTGAGTCTGGATATCAATAGCTCTACGCATATCTTAGCGCGTAATATACAAGATCCTGCGCGTCATTGGCATGCAGCCGGTTTCTCGCATCGTGCTGTCGGTAATGTGCTGACTAACTCGTGGCATGCACCTGATCGCTACCATAACTTGCACGCTGATCAGCCCTATGCCAACCTGATAGATAAAAATGAGGGAGGCTGGAACTATGGACTGATGGGGGGATCTATCAGTCAGCAGCCAAACCATTTGAAATATCTGGTGTTCTGGAACAATCGCAATACAGCAGCTGTCGGAGCTATCCGCAACTGGTCCTTTATGCGCCATGACAGCAACTATGGTCGTGTAATTATGCCCTATGTTGTCGGTCTGACAGGTTGGACTTTCGATAGTATCGAAACACAGCAAAAATATGATGCCAGTCTGCCGAGCATTCCTCAGGCGCATATCCAGGCCGCGACACAAATAGACAGCCTGTACGACGCACAGCTTCAACAACGCCGCTGCGCTACAGTTATTATTGATCCAAACCTTATTGGTGAATGGCCGTTGGCCGGCAGTACACAGGATCTCTCCTGTAACCCGCACAATCCGAACCCGCACAATGCGGTTAGCTTTACTAGCGTAACGGGTACGTTTAACGGTATTGATGAACGAGTTGAGTTAGGGGACTTTGACACTATGACCCAACTGGAATTTGATGTTCGTTACAATAGTTGGAATACTGCTAAAGCCAGCTTCGTTGTCAGCAAGTGGGACTATGGAACAAATAATCCCTATTATGTACAGATTGGTAAAACTGGTACGCTAAGCGCCCGTGTCAACGGCAAAGGGATCAGCGCTGGCAATTTGGGGGATGGTAACTGGCATCATATTATTATGACCCTTAATGCTAATACTCTGGGTTTGAATGTTGATGGTGTTGATAAAGGTACGCAGCAGATCACCCTGCCTGCGAGCAATGATTTCCCGTTAAGTGTCGGCTCCACAGTTAAGAACACATATCCATTCCAGGGAGAAGTCGCTAACATCAAGTTGTATTGCCCAAACCTTCTTGGTGAATGGCCGTTGGCTGGCAGTACACAGGATCTCTCCTGTAACCCGCACAATGCGGTTAGCTTTACTAGCGTAGCGGGTACGTTTAACGGTATTGATGAGCGAGTTGAGTTAGGGGACTTTGACACTATGACCCAACTGGAATTTGATGTTCGTTACAATAGTTGGAATACTGCTAAAGCCAGCTTCGTTGTCAGCAAGTGGGACTATGGAACAAATAATCCCTATTATGTACAGATTGGTAAAACTGGTACGCTAAGCGCCCGTGTCAACGGCAAAGGGATCAGCGCTGGCAATTTGGGGGATGGTAACTGGCATCATATTATTATGACCCTTAATGCTAATACTCTGGGTTTGAATGTTGATGGTGTTGATAAAGGTACGCAGCAGATCACCCTGCCTGCGAGCAATGATTTCCCGTTAAGTGTCGGCTCCACAGTTAAGAACACATATCCATTCCAGGGAGAAGTCGCTAACATCAAGTTGTATTAACTGCACTTGAGCCCACTGTTATTGTGGGCTCAGTCTTCTGAGCGAGCAGATGATCTCTTAAAGTTTGAAGATTTCATACAGTATTTTCTGATGCTTAAATGTTTTCTTGAACGCCCTTTAGAAAAAACAAAAGCGCCATATGGCGCTTTTATTTTTAATTTATTGATTAATATAATAATTCTATACCGTAATCTTTACCGTATTTTTCAACGACAAAGTCGATATCTTTATCACCACGACCAGAAAGGTTAAGTAGGATTGCGCCTTTTTCACCCTGTTTAGCAAGTTTCAGTGCGTAGGCAACAGCATGTGCAGATTCAATCGCAGGGATGATTCCTTCTAACCGAGAGAGTTCAAAAAACGCATCAATCGCTTCTTTATCATTGATTGAGCCATAAGTGACTCGTCCGAGATCTTTTAGATAGCTGTGTTGTGGTCCAACAGAAGGGTAATCTAAACCGCTTGCAACTGAGTAGACCTCTTGAGGTTCTCCTTGTTGATCTTTTAGCATATAAGATTTGAAACCATGAATAATACCTGGTTCGCCCAAGGTTAATGTTGCTGCGTGTTCGCCTGGCTCTGTAAGTGAGCGGCCAGCAGGCTCAACACCATAAATATTTACCTCTTTATCTTCTAAAAAAGCTGTAAATAAACCCAGTGCATTTGAACCGCCACCAACACAGGCAACCAAGTTATCCGGCAGCTTACCTGTCATCTCCTGAAATTGTTCACGCGCTTCATTGCCGATAATAGATTGGAAATCTCGTACCATCATAGGAAACGGATGAGGGCCAACAACAGAGCCTATTGCATAAAGCTGTGTTTCGGGATCTTTTAAATAAGCTTCAAATGCGGAATCAACCGCTTCTTTTAATGTCTTACGACCATGAGTTACAGGAATAACATTTGCACCTAAAATTCGCATTCTCACAACATTTGGATGCTCTTTAGCTATATCAACTTCACCCATGTAGATATCACACTCTAAACCGACTAATGCGGCGGAAGTTGCTAATGCAACGCCATGCTGCCCAGCGCCCGTTTCTGCAATCAATTTCTTTTTGCCCATCTTTTTGGCAAGTAGCGCCTCGCCTAAACAATGGTTAATTTTGTGAGCTCCAGTATGGTTTAAATCTTCGCGCTTAAGGTAGATATCTGTGCCATATTTTTCTGATAAATTTTGAGCATGAAAAATAGGACTTGGGCGACCAACAAAGTGTTTGTATAAACGAGCCAGCTCTTTACGAAAAGCGGGATCTTGTCGACATTGATCATATGTTTCAGCTATTTGATCCATGATTACTTGTAATTGTTCCGGAATAAAGCTGCCACCATATTCACCAAAGTAGCCTTGTGCATCAGGTAAGTTATGTGTGAATGTATTTTCCATGGAAATCCTTTTCTCTTTTATGGTTATTGAAATTAGTTTTCTCTTTTATACAAGCAAAAGCATATTATTTGTATGGGATAACAAGGGAAATGTGAGCTATCTGAGGGATTAAACTAAATGTCTGTTATTGCAGGGGCAAACCTAGCGCTTCGATAAAATAGCTTGAATATGAATCTATTATTTTTTTTGCTGGGAGTTGGAACTGTGATGTCGATGTGATCCGTCGATTTTATTTGAACAGAGTAATGATCGGAATATTTTTAGATAGAGTTGAGTGTTAATTTTATTACGGAAATTATTGGGATTTTATTACTAGAAGCATAAAGGAAATTGGCTTGGTTAACGGGATTTGTAGTTATGAGCTTAGATGTGACTGGTCGGCTTTATTTTAAACAAG
>NZ_CEZLMY010000011.1:0-12977 GCF_983033635.1 Psychromonas sp.
TATAATGTGGCAGGGGTGGAGAGATTCGAACTCCCAGCATACGGATTTGGAATCCGTCGTTCTGCCGTTGGAACTACACCCCTGCAGACGAGGCGAATAATACCTAAGCTAATTTTAAAGTAAAGTGCTTTTTACATAAACACAATCAACTGCCTATAAAATCAACAAACAATATGAAATAACAGAGCAACTTCTCAACTAAATGCTGTTGCTAATAAAGCTGCTGCTCCCATCAAAAAGAAAGGAGGTAAGGATTCTATTTTTTTATCTTGTGACTTACACAACAGCTGATTTAATCCCTCTTTTTAGCGCCAGTTAGCTAAAAAACTCTTTTACTGTCTGCACATCGGGAACCGAGCCTGCATGAACAAGTTTACCATCAACAGTTACGGCAGGAGTACTAACGACTCCCGCTTCCATTATTGCCTGCAGGTCACTCACTTTTGACAACTTTATTTCAATCTGTAACTGCTTAGCTGTTTTTTCTATTAACTCCGCTGTATTTGTACAATTTTTACAACCAGAACCATACACATTAATATTTTTCATTTTATACCCTCTTTTATTTTAAAAATTAACTGCATTAAATAACCAACCCAATAAACTTAAAGCCACCAGCAAATAAGCGGCAATCAGTATTAATAAGCGCGAGCTCATCACCTGCTTAAGCATCATAAATTCAGGTAAACTGACTGCGACAGCACTCATACAAAAAGCAAGCGTCGTTCCCAGCGGTACCCCTTTTAGTAATAAACTCTCCAGAATCGGCACAATCGCGGTGGCATTAACGTACATAGGGATAGCCAGTAAAGTTGCAACCGGAACTGACCACCACTGCCGATCCCCTAAGTGTTCACCAAACCAGGCTGCAGGAACCGCACCATGAATAACAGCACCGATCGCGACCCCAAGCACCACCCATTTCCAGATCCGGATAAATATGGTCAGCATCTCTTTTTTAGCAAATTGATGACGCTCAGCTAAGGTCATGACTTTATCCTGATATTCAAGCACGGGAGCGGCATCATCCCGTTTGTATTGCTCGGCAAGAAACGGTGCTAACCAACGTTCACCTTTGATTAAATCAACTAGAAAACCAGCCGTAATGCCCAGTGCTAAGCCGATAGAGATATACAGAAGTGTAAATTTCAGGCCAAGTAATGAACCGAGCATCACCACAACAACTTCATTGATTAGAGGGGAAGTCAGTAAAAATGCGATAGTAACGCCAAGAGGAATACGTGCAGAAACAAATCCCATAAATAATGGAATTGAACTACAGGAGCAAAACGGCGTGACAGAGCCAAAAATCGAGCCGAGAATGTAGCCTAAAAAGCGATTTTTCCCCTGTAGATAATAACGTACTTTTTCCGGATTTAGTGTTGCCCTGACAACTGCAATAAGATAAATCAGCACTATCAGAAGGACTAAAATCTTAGCAGTGTCTTCAATAAAAAAGTGAACGGCATCGGCAAATTTACTATCAGCAGAAAGCTTAAATAGTGAGTACGTTACCCAGTCGGCAAAATAGGTGAACCAGTCCAGCATCAATTTTCTCCAGTTATTAATACCAATCTATATAAATATCTGATCAATCTTGCTGGTTAAAATTAACGATAACTTCGTTGTTTTCAATCCCAATAGCTAGCTATTACTCAATCAAACGCCTTGTTATCATTAACTTTTCCTGCGCAATTTCAGACCATTTACTTATATAGATTGGTATATGTGTCTATTTATAAACACGCGCAAGTTCGAGAAAAGATGCAGATTATTTTAAATTATTTTCTTGGCGTGAAAGAGCTGACACCTTGCTGATCAAATTTTACATTACAAGATGAGATCATCTGTTCACGAAGTTTTTTTCTCGCTCGCTGAACTCTTGATTTAGTTGCCGTAAGGGATAATCCTCTGCTCTGAGCATACTCTATTTGCGATAGCCCCTGCATATCACACCGCTCAATTATATCTTTATCATTCTCATCCAACTCGCAAAGAACACGTAGCAGACATTGCTGCAGATTGACAATAGGTGCATGCAGATCTTCCTCAGCAGCCTCACTACAAACAGAGCCGATTTCCAACTTCGCTTGGCGATAAGAGTCAATCATACTGTTTTTCGCTATGGTAAAGAGCCAGCTTTTTGCATGGGTTAATGTACAAAAGCGTTCTTTATTTTGCAGTGCTTTAATAAATATATCTTGCAGAAGATCTTGAGCCTGATCGTGATCGCCTGTTTTCTTCACTAACCAGCTTTTTATCGCTTGTTCGTTTTCATCCCAAGCTGCCATTAAACAATCCAAAATAATTACCCTGATAAGCAAATAATCAATTTAGCTTATACAATTTAGCTTAGAACAACAAAAAAAAGGAAGCGGACACAGATCGACAGCATAAGTATAAAGGGGGTTTTTAGAGGCAGTTGTATAAATATGCAAAGAAAGTTAGCAGTTCACTCCTCCGACTAACGCAGTCGAGTTAAGTGTAACTTCACTTATCTACTAATAAAGAGTGCATCCAAATTTTAGCATCAGTGATATTGTTGAAAAATTGAAATGCTTCGCCTGCTTTATTATACAGCTCTGAAATGTGTCGCTTACCCAATGCAGGAAAAGTAGAGTCCGTTAAAATTAATGCGGTTGCCACCCGCCCATTATTTTTATCATATTTAATGTATTCTACGAGTAGCTCTGCAGCGTCAGGAGTGTGGATTGGTTCGCCATTTATAATGGCAATCACCCCCCATTCATCCTTTGTTCGTTGCTTTTGTACTAAGTTCGCGTTCTCAGATGAAAGGATCATCGCTTCCTTATTCCATGGACCGCGGCCTTCAATAATTAATATATTATCTTCTAATTTAAAATCTAATGTCCCATGATCCAGCATCTTATTTTAAATCCCTTCTTGATCCTGCCCATAATGATGGTTGCATACAAAATAACTATAGCACGGCTATCGGTAGCGGATTCATATTGTCCATATTTTTCAGATAATTATCTCATTTACCATTGATATCGAATTTTGAATAAAAGACAAACTTTTCATCTACTTTGTCACTTCGACATTGCAACTATTTAGGCTAAGCTTATGTTCCATTTGCAAAATTTAAACAGCATCAGAAATTAGGGGAATCTGTAAATGCTTTGCGTATAATAATTCCATACCACATCAAACGTTGCAACGAAAAATAATAAATTGTTTTTAAAAAGGATCTTAACAATGAGTAATCCACAACCATCTATCAAACCAGCTAATCCTAACTTTTCATCAGGGCCATGTGCCAAACGCCCGGGTTATGATATTAATCAGTTAGATCTTTCAACACTTGGCCGTTCACATCGTTCAGCCATTGGTAAAGATGCATTACAAAAAGTAATTACAGATACAGCAGAGATTTTACAGCTGCCTGAAGGTTACCGAGTAGGAATCGTTCCAGCGTCTGATACCGGCGCGATGGAGATGATTATGTGGTCTATGCTTGGCGCTCGCCCGGTTGATGTCTGTTACTGGGAATCATTCGGCCAAGGCTGGTTTGCTGATATTACTAAACAGTTGAAATTGGAAAACGTTAATCAGATTCAAGCCGATTACGGGCAACTTCCCGATTTATCACAACTGAATTCAGATAATGATCTAGTCTTCACTTGGAATGGCACCACCTCTGGCGTAAAAGTTGAAAATGGTGATTTCATCTCAGATGATCGCCAAGGCTTGACCATTTGCGATGCAACCTCTGCTGTATTTGCCATGGAAATGCCATGGGAAAAATTAGATGTAACCACTTTCAGCTGGCAAAAAGTACTAGGCGGTGAAGGTGGACATGGCATTATTATTTTAAGCCCTCGCGCGGTTGAACGCTTAGAAAGCTATACACCAAGTTGGCCAATGCCTAAAATTTTCCGTTTAACCGCAGGCGGTAAACTGATTGAAGGTATTTTTAAAGGCGCAACCATTAACACCCCTTCGATGCTCTGTGTGGCAGATTATCAGGATGCTTTAAATTGGGTAGTCGATCTTGGCGGTGTTGCAGCAAGCATTAAAAAGTCTTTAGATAACTTAGCGGTTTTAGAAGCTTATGTTGCACAAAACAGTTGGATTAATTTCTTAGCTTCAAGCCCAGCAAGCCGTTCAAATACCAGTGTTTGTTTATCTGTAGATTTAGACGATACGCAAATTAAACAATTTATTAAACTGCTGGCAGATAACCAGGTCGCTTATGATATTGGTGCCTATAAAGATGCTCCAAGCGGTCTGCGTATCTGGTGTGGCAGCACAGTTCAAGAACAAGATATTAAGGCATTACTGCCATGGCTTACTTGGGCATACCAAGAAGTAGCTTAATACCCAAAAGAATAATTAGGAGTAAATATGAGCGACAATGAATTCGATTTTGACTATATCTGTATTGGTGGCGGCAGTGGTGGTATCGCGTCTGCCAACCGTGCATCAAGATATGGACAAAAGGTTGCCATTATCGAAGCAGAAGCCTTAGGCGGCACCTGTGTTAATCTCGGTTGTGTGCCTAAAAAAGCGATGTGGTATGCAGGACAAATCGCTGATGCGTTGCGTTATGCGCCAGATTACGGTTTTGAAGCACCGCTAAAAAAATTCAGCTGGGCAAAACTGATCGAAAGTCGCGATGCCTATATCGAACGTATCCATCACTCTTATGCGCGCGTACTCGGTAATAATAAGATCACTGTAATTAATGGTTTTGCTAAATTTATCAACAATCACACCGTTGAAGTAAACGGTAAAACCTACACAGCCCCGCATATCACTATAGCAACAGGTGGTGCGCCGACTGTGCCGAATATTGCAGGCGCAGAATATGGTATTACTTCCGATGGTTTCTTCGCATTAACGCAGCAGCCCAAGCGTGTGGCAGTCGTTGGTGCCGGTTATATTGCGGTTGAAATTGCCGGTGTATTTAACGCTCTCGGCAGTGAAACACATCTGCTTTGCCGCCGCCAAACTTTCCTGCGTGAATTTGACTGCATGCTTTCATCAACACTGGTTGAAGTAATGCAGGAAGAGGGACCAACATTACACACCCATTCCGTGCCAAAATCAGTGCAAAAAAATGCCGATGGCAGCCTGACTTTACATCTGGAAAATGAAAAGTCAGTAACAGTTGACTGTCTTATCTGGGCAATTGGGCGTACGCCAGCCAATGCGGGAATAGGCTTAGAAAATACTGATATAGAGCTTAATGAGCGCAACTTTATCAAGGTTGATAAATACCAGAACAGCAGTGTTCAGGGAGTTTATGCGGTCGGTGATAATACAGGTGAAATTCAATTAACACCTGTGGCTGTTAAAGCGGGCCGACAATTATCAGAACGTTTATTCAACGGTCAACTTGATGCGCATTTAGATACAACACTCGTCCCGACTGTGGTATTTAGTCATCCGCCAATCGGCACCATAGGTTTAACCGAGCTTGAAGCTATCGATCAATACGGTAAAGATAATTTAACCGTTTATACCTCGCAGTTTACCAGTATGTACACTGCACTGACTGCACATCGTCAACCTACCCGCATGAAGCTTGTTTGTACCGGTAAAGAGCAGAAAGTCGTCGGACTGCACTGTATCGGTTTTGCATCGGATGAGATATTACAAGGTTTTGGCGTAGCGATAAAAATGGGCGCCACTAAAGCTGATTTTGACAGCTGTATTGCGATTCATCCTACCAGTGCCGAAGAGTTGGTTACTCTGTAGATAGAACTCACAATCTACCCTAATTGGCATGCACATTCTGTGCATGCCAAGCCTCTCTTATACTGTGCCTTATTCTGACACCCGAGCAAGAGTCAGCATCTTCAAAAAGATGGGATATAACTTTTTCTATAAGCAATCAAGCTGCTCCTCTCCTTTTTGTTCTCTTTTCTAGTAGACTACGCCTATTTTTCTCTTACACTCAGCATGGACTTATCATTTTGCATACACTTTCTCAGCTAAAATCTGGCGAATTAATCGGCATTCAGTACTTGAAAATATCAGAAAACTTAACGTCATTCCCATTAGAAATTTTATCACTGGCTGATAGCTTAGAAATTCTTGATTTATCCGACAACCAATTAACTTCATTGCCAGAAGAGCTAATGCAGCTAAAAATGCTTAAAATCATTTTTGCTTCAAATAATCTCTTTGAGACACTACCTGAAGTACTTGGGCAATGCCCTAACTTGGAGATGGTGGGTTTCAAAGCAAATAAAATCAATCAGGTTCCAGAAAATGCATTACCCGCAAAGTTACGTTGGCTGATCTTAACCGATAACCATATTGAAACCTTACCAGACACTTTGGGCGAACGGTCACGACTGCAAAAGTTAGCATTAGCAGGCAATCGCTTAACACATCTACCGCAAACCTTAGCTCAGTCTACAAATCTGGAGTTAGTACGTATTTCTGCCAATCAACTGGAAGAATGCCCAGCTCAATTACTGGGTTTACCTAAACTTGCTTGGTTTGCATTTTCAGGTAATCCGTTTAGCCAGTCCGATGTCAGCATTAAATCAGTCCCAGAAATACCGTCATCCAGCTTCACGTTACAAAAAGTACTTGGCCAAGGTGCATCTGGCATTATTTCAAAGGCGACTTGGAATGAAGAGCAAGCCACCTTCCCTTCTGATATTGCGGTTAAAGTATTTAAAGGCGAGGTAACGAGCGATGGTTACCCAGAAGACGAATTACAAGCGTGTTTGAAAGTAGGCAATCATCCAAATTTAATTCAGTCTTTAGCACAAGTAAATGAAAAAGAGTATTTAGCATTAATCATGAATTTGATACCAGATCACTATAGTAACTTAGGGCTACCGCCATGCTTTAAAAGTTGCACACGTGATACCTTTCCACAGGGCTTTACTCTATCCATTGAGCAAATTGATAAAATCGTTGTGCAGATGGAAAATGTATTTACCCATTTACATGCAAAACAAGTATGCCATGGCGACTTATACGCACATAACACCCTGTTTGATGAACAAGCCAATATCATTTTCGGTGATTTTGGTGCGGCGACTATCTATCAGATGCTGACAGCAGAGCAGCAAGTGCAGATCAAGCTGATTGAACAGCGCGCACTGCATCATTTTATTGATGATCTATTAACTATTTGTGCCGAAGAAGATCTGCGCAGTGAGAAATTTAACCTGCTTAAACAGCAGATTGCTCATTAAAATATGGAGCCCCTCTCTTTAACCTCAGCACGGGATAATGAAAGCACAATACTATTTAATATCATAGAGTTAAACTTTTATAGTATACAGTGTTGATAGTTTTGTGTAGTTCAAGGCAAATCAGCATAGCAATAGCTGGCTATTGGTCGCTGATTTAACGCAGAAATACGCGGAAATAGCTGCTCTGTATCGATTTGCTTATTCCGAGTTGAGATTATTTATACTGGAAACAAAAAAGAAAAAGGGGATGTAGTTTGTTAAACGCTCACTCTCTTGCCCAACTTATCCGATATATATAAGCGATGCTATAGTCAAAGGTATACCACTATAAGGATTATCTATGGCTTTCATCCAATCATTTGGCGGTGCTGAGACGGTTACCGGTTCATGCCATTTTTTACAGCTTAAAAATGGGCCTAAAATTATGGTCGATTGCGGTTACTTTCAAGGCACTGATGAAAAGCTGGCGTTTGAACCTTTTGATTTTGATCCCAAAAAAGTCGATATTCTATTAATCACTCATGCCCACCTGGATCATATTGGACGCATTCCTAAACTGGTCAAAGAAGGATTTGACGGCAGAGTGATCGCTTTAAGAGCAACGATGGAATTGGCTGAGGTCGTCTTAATTGACAGTGCCAAAATTGCAGAAGAGGATTTTAAAACCGCACTTAGAAAGGCTAAAAGATCCGGTGAAGAAAAACAGCTTCGCCCCCCTATCTATAGTATTGATGATGCTAAAGCCGTGTTTGATTTAAACATTCAATATACCAGCTACAATAAAGCAATTCAGCTTGTCCCCGGCGTAAAAGTCACCTTTAGAAATGCAGGGCATATTCTGGGCTCCGCAACTATTCAAATCGATTTTGTAGAAGAGGGCCACACAAAATCAGTGGTTTTTAGTGGTGATTTAGGCGCTCACAAAGACTTAATCATGCCTGCGCCAACTTTTGTTAAACAAGCGGATGCACTTTATATTGAATCGACCTATGGTGATCGTAATCATCGCGGCTTAAAAGAGAGCGTAGATGAGTTTAAAGAGATTATTATCAACACCTTAAAAAACCAAGGTAACGTACTGATCCCGTCCTTTGCGATTGAGCGGACGCAAGAGATTCTACTGCTTCTTAAGCAGATGTATTACGACCGGGAGCTTCCCGTCTGCAAGGTGTTTTTAGATTCTCCGATGGCCATACGCGCCACGCAAATCTATAGCAATTACCACAGTGAATTAAATGCTTCAGCCAATAAACTGCTGCAACGTGACGGCACTGTTTTTGATTTTCCCTATCTGCAATACTCACTCAAAGAGCATGATTCCATGCTGATTAATAAGGAGGAAAGCGGCTGCATTATTATTGCAGGCAGTGGAATGTGTACAGGCGGGCGCATTTTGCATCACTTTAAACACCGCCTATGGGATGCCCGTAACAGTGTTTTATTTGTGGGTTATCAAGTGCAGGGCACGCAGGGGCGGCAAATGATCGATGGTATAGAGTTCATTTCGCTTTATCACGAAAAGATTCAGGTGAATGCACAAATACATATGATTAACGGATTTTCAGCTCATGCCGATCAAAGCGATCTGTTGGCCTGGATGGCAGAGTTTGAAAAACTCGATAAGGTATTTTTAATACACGGAGAGCCTGACAAACAAGCTATCTTTAAACAGGCTGTCGAAGAACAACTGCATAAACCCGCCCATATTGTCGAATATGGCGAACAAGTTTACATTTAGTAGCCGTTAAAAAATTTAGATTATGATACAAAAAAGCCCCGTTTTGTTGTCACAAAACGGGGCTTTTTATAATTAGATTAAATAATTTTAATCTTTGTTATTCATATACTTAAAGAAGTCTGAATCAGGGCTTAATACCATTACATCATCTTTATCAGAAAAGCTTTTCTGATACGCCTGCATGCTGCGTAAAAAGGCAAAAAATTCTGCATCTTGGGTATAGGAATCGGCGTAAATTTTTGAAGACTGCGCATCCCCCGCACCGCGTACTTCCGATGACTCTTTATTAGCTTGCGCTAACATAATCGATACCTTACGGTCGATATTCGCGCGGATCACCTCAGACTGCTCCTGACCTTGAGAACGATGCTCTTTGGCAACCGCTTTACGCTCAGCACGCATACGTTTGTAGATACTGTTACTTACCTCTGCAGGCAGGTTGATTTTCTTAATACGAACATCAACCACTTTAATACCTAATTCACTCGATCGCGCCATACGTTTAAGTGCTGTTTCCATCACTTCTCCACGTTTACCCGAAACAATCTCTTTAATGGTATGAGAACCAATTTCGCTACGTAAGCCGTTGTTGATTTTGCGTTTAAGCAGAGCTTCCGCCTGCATTTTATTACCGCCTGTAGCGAGGTAATAAACCGCTAAATCTTCAATCTGCCATTTAACGTAAGAATCGATAATCAGATCTTTTTTCTCTGACGTTACAAAGCGATCCGCCTGATCATCAAGTGTTTGGATACGTGTATCCATAATGCGCACAGAGTCGATAAACGGCACTTTAAAATGTAAACCTGGAGGATATACAACAGGCACATCTTGAGCATCACGTTTAACTTTACTAAATTGCATCACGATACCGTTCTGCCCTTCAGAAACAACAAATGCGCTACTGATAAAAACAAAAACAAGTAAAACTGGAACTATAAGTAATTTATTCATTAGTAGTTTCTCCCTGTGCTGCGGCTACTACGAGATAGTCGATCGCTGCTTGAGGAACGCTCGTTTAGATCTGCTTTTTCATCAGCTTTAGAGCGGGTTTCAATCTCTGACACCCCCTTTACTTCAGAGCTGCTGTTCACGCCTTTGTTCATCAATTTATCTAACGGTAAAAACGTTAAATTACCACCCGCCTTATTATCAATTAACACTTTGCTGCTGTTATTAAATACAGACTCCATCGTTTCAAGGTAGATACGCTGGCGTGTTACTTCAGGGCTTGCTTTATATTCAGGTAATAATTTATTAAAGCGGGCAACTTCACCTTGCGCTTTTAAAATAATACCCTCTTTATAAGCCTGCGCCTGCTGTTCAATACGTTTCACTTGACCACGAGCAATCGGCTCTTTTTCACGCTCATAAGCTTCCGCTTCACGGACAAAACGCTGTTCATCTTCCTGAGCGGCAATAGCATCATCAAAGGCATCTTTAACCTGATCTGGCGGACGTGTTTGTTGTAAATTGACATCAACGACTTCAATACCAAGATCGTAAGGTGTAATAATTTTATCCAGCATTTCCCATGTCTCTTGACGCACTACTTCACGGCCCGTTGTTAATGCATCATCCATAGTTGAATGACCGACAACAAAACGTAATGCACTATCAAGTGCTTGTAATAAACTATTATCCGCATTGGTAACACTAAACAAATATTTTTCTGGGGCAATAATTCGGTATTGCACTTCCATCGCCACCTGCACAATATTTTCATCTTCAGTTAACATGAAACCTGTTGTCGGCATAGTACGGAATGCTTCAATATTAATCGGAATAACGCGATCGACAAATTTTGGATTCCAGTGTAAACCCGGATCAACTTGAGAATGGTAAGCACCAAAACGTAATACCACACCACGATCTGACTCTTTGACTGTGTACCAGCCACTAACAAACCACACTATGGCAAGCACAGCAAAAACAGCAATAATGACGAACTTAGTGCCACCACTATTATTGCCATTACCATTACCACCAGATCGTTTTTTACCAAACAGATCTGCCAGTTTCTGGAAAACAACATCTAAGTCAGGCGGCCCCTGGTCTTTCTTTTTATCATTGTTTTTCCACGGGTCTTGATCTTTTTCTTTATCTTTTCCCGGTTCATTCCAAGCCATATTTAGCTCCCGATTAAGTAATATAAATAAGTGATAGAATACAACAATGTAACAATGTTCACTCTAATAATAAAGGAAACATGACATATTATGTTGTTTCTCTCTAATTAGCGTTAACAATATACTCTTCTATATAGCTACCTTGCTGTTTTATCAAGCGCAGCCAGTCAATATTGTTTAAACGAATATCTAATAAGCAGTCACCATTTTCAGCATAAGACTCGTTTTCAATACAGTCCAGTTGGTAAAAAATCGCACGTAGCTTTCCTTGTTCTGGCGGAATAGCAAGCCGCAGAGAACGAATTTGTCCTGATAAAATTGCCATTAACGATTCAAATAGCAACTCAGTCCCAGCACCGGTTTGTGCTGATAACCAAACGCGAACAGGTTTACCTTGATCGTCAAAATCGACATGCGGCTGAATATCATCAAAAGCATCAATTTTATTCATAACCGTTAATTGCGGCACTTCTCCCGCATCAATCTCAGTCAGCACACTTTGTACTGCATCAATATTAGCGCGGTAATTATCATCTGAACAATCAACAACATGTAAAAGCAGGGTTGCCTCACGCGTTTCCTGCAATGTAGCCTTAAACGCAGCCACTAAGTCATGGGGTAAGTGACGAATAAAACCAACCGTATCAGCTAAAATACAGTTGCCGACATCTTCCACATCAATTTTACGCAGGGTCGGATCAAGTGTTGCGAATAATTGATCGGCCGCATAAACGCTCGCTCCTGTGATTTGATTAAACAGTGTTGATTTACCCGCATTGGTATAACCGACCAGTGAAATTGTTGGTACTTCATTACGTTGACGCGAACGTCGACCTTGGTCCCGCTGCTTTTCCACTTTCGATAAACGAGATTTAATTGTGCTGATTCGCGCTCGTAACAAACGTCTGTCTGTTTCTAATTGCGTTTCACCGGGACCACGTAAACCGATACCGCCTTTTTGGCGCTCAAGATGCGTCCAACCGCGAATAAGACGTGTTGAAAGGTGACGCAACTGCGCGAGTTCTACCTGTAATTTACCTTCATAGGTACGCGCTCGTTGCGCAAAAATATCTAAAATCAGCGCCGTACGATCCAGCACTAAACATTCACACAGTGCTTCCAAGTTACGTTGCTGAGCAGGTGTTAAGGCGTGATTGAAAATAACCACATCCGCTTGCGCCGCTTTTACCGTATCAGCAATCTCTTGTGCTTTACCTGTACCGACGAAATAACGTGCATGAGGGGATTTTCGAGAGCCTGTCACAGTATCAACTGCATTGACTCCCGCAGAGCTTACTAGTAATTTCAGCTCATCAAGATCTTCTTTTTTATTGTCATCGGAAAAAGTGATATGAACTAAAACAGCCTGTTCACCGGCTTCGTAACGATCAAACAAATATAGCTCCAACTAAGAAATGAATAAAATTAACAGGGAATCATCCTACCATAACCACGACAGGGGTTAGATAAAAAAATGGCCTGCACAAAGGCAAGCCAAAATAAACTGCAGCAAATATTTTAAATGTTAATCAACATGAGGAATCGTTGGCACTGCGCGCGCAGGTACAACAGTTGAAATAGCATGTTTGTAAACCATTTGGCTAACGGTATTTTTTAATAAGATAACGAATTGATCAAACGACTCAATCTGCCCCTGTAACTTGATGCCATTTACCAAATAAATTGCCACTGGAATACGCTCTTTGCGTAACGTATTTAAAAATGGGTCTTGCAGTGATTGTCCTTTCGCCATTGTTTTTTCCTATTATTGTTATTAGATAGTTTTTAAGCTCAGCCAGTATAAACAATGGTTAAATAAAAACCGATTTCATGACTCAAAATTTTGATCCATAACACTTTCTAAAAGAGTGACTTGGTTTCAACTTATAAAACCGCTTTAATCAGATCAAAATTCTCTTCACTGCC
>NZ_CEZLMY010000011.1:13077-16976 GCF_983033635.1 Psychromonas sp.
TCTTCACTGCCACTTTCCAGCCAGGTGATATCTTTCCAGCCGCGTAGCCCAATCTTTTTCATAAAGAGCTTTGTCGTTTGGCAAATGACTGGTTTCGACTTACAGTACCGCTTTAATCAGATCAAAATTATCTTCACTGCCACTTTCCAGCCAGGTAATATCTTTCCAGCCGCGTAACCAGGTCATTTGCCTTTTCGCTAACTGACGAGTAGCAACAATGCCACGAAAAACCATCTCATCATAATCCATTGTACCCTGCAGGTATTCCCACATTTGACGATAACCGACACAGCGCATTGATGGTAAATCCAGATGCAGATCGCCACGGTCATATAAGGCTCGCACTTCCTTCTCAAACCCTGCTTTTAACATCAAATCAAAACGCCGTTCAATACGCTCATGCAATACTGATTTTTCAGTCGGCGCGATCGCAAACTGTTTTATATTATAAGGGATAGGCTCACTTTTGATCTCGGTTAGTTCCGTTAGGCTCTTTCCTGAGATGCGGTAAACCTCAATCGCACGTGACAAGCGTTGCGGATCGTTAACGTGAATACGAGCAGCAGAAACAGGATCAATCTCTTTAAGCAGATCATGCATCGCCTGCCAGCCTTTAACTTCCGCCTCTTTTTCTATTTCAGCACGAATCACAGAATCGGCACTCGGTAACGGTGATAAACCATCCACTAACGCTTTGTAATAAAGCATAGTGCCACCAACTAACAAGGGCGTATTACCACGCACGGTGATCTCTTTCATCAAGCGCAGTGCATCGCAGCGAAAATCACCTGCCGAATAAGATTCAAGCGGATCAATTATATTCACCAAAGCATGTGGCGCTTTTTGTAACTCTTCGGCTGTTGGTTTCGCGGTACCGATATCCATGCCTTTATAGATAAGTGCAGAATCAACACTGATAATTTCACATTTGCATTGCTGTGCTAATTTTATCGCTAAATCAGTTTTCCCTGAAGCAGTAGGCCCCATTAAAAACAACGCGGTAGGATATTTAGTCATCTGAAAAACCTTGCAGTAATAACGATAAATCGGGTTCATTAAAGAGAAATGCTTGCTGATTTTTTAAATCGTCTGAGAATAAATTAACTAATAAATCTAACAATGACGAAGCGCTTTGCTCCGTCCACTGTTTTTTATCAACGACAGCCTGACTTAATGTTTTCACCAAAAATGCGCAAAAATCATTTACTTGAATTTCACTCATGTTTTTATCTAATAGGCAAAGATAATCCAACAGCGCAGGTAAAATTTTAGCAACCGGTGCCTGACGAAGTAATGCCGGTACTTTACTGATAATCAATTTATTGGATTGTATTTTAAAAGCAAAACCCAACCGCTCAAAAAGTTGCTGAAAATCAGCTGTGATTTGCAGTAAATCTGCTGCAAGTTGGATACGCACTGGCAATAATAGCGGCTGTGCGATCACCTCCCCATTTGACCACGCATCATACAGCTGCATCTGTTTAACCAGCAAATCGGCTCTGCTTAATGACAACACTAACAGCGGTGAGCTTGAGCTTAACAGTTGTTGGGTGCTTTTAAGCTTAAGCAGTAGATAGTCGTCTGCAATTAAGCAGACTATTTGCCCTAAAACAGAGTGAGCTTGTTGTGCCTTTTCAACTTGCGCGAGCGGTAAATGGGTTTCACTTACAAAATCACAATAAGCATCAACTTGGGCACTATCAAGAGTTGGTTTTGTATAATTACCTCGATAACTCGCAGCACCGCTAAAAGATGACTGATGGCCAGGCGCTGTTGCCGCTTGACCTTGCGGTATAGCTGGCTGTTGTGGCGGTAAATAAGCGTGCTCGCTCATTTTAACAGAGGCGCTTGTAAATTCAGCATCATCACTCGCAGAGGCTTGGTTTAATGTCTCACTTAAGGTGCTGACAATAAAGTCATGTACCCAACGCGCTTGGTGAAAACGCACTTCATGTTTAGAGGGGTGCACATTAACATCCACTTGCTCAGGGTTACATTCTATATAGATAACGTAACCTGGAAATTTGCCTTCAGGCAGTGAATAAGCATAAACCTGTTTAATCGCATGATTGATTAATTTATCGCGGATCATGCGCCCATTAATATAACAATATTGCACATCCCCTAATGCCCGCGGTGACAAACGATCCGATATCCAGCCCGAGATTTTCAAGTCATTATCACTACTTTGAAAGTGTAATGCGCCTTTTACAAAACTCTCACTGCAGATCGATGCAAGACGTTTCTCTTTCTGGATTTGTGTTTGTGCAGCGCGATATTGGCGAATGATTTTTCCGTTATGCTTTAAAACAAAAGAGATTTCAAAACAACTTAACGCAATACGGCGCACAAGCTCATCGATATGTTGAAACTCTGTTTTTTCTGTTTTTAAAAATCGGCGACGTGCGGGCGTATTAAAAAATAGATCTAACACCTCCACAGTGGTGCCTTGCGGGTGCGCAGTTGGTTGGATACTAACCTGCATATCACGCCCTTCAGCAACCGCTTGCCATGCTTGCTCTTGATCGGCTGGTTTAGAGGTAAAAGTAAGGCGGGAAACAGAGCTCACACTGGCCAGTGCTTCACCACGAAAGCCTAAACTGACAATCGCTTCTAAATCATCTAAATGGCTTATTTTACTGGTTGCATGACGACTTAACGCAAGGGTGAGCTGCTCTTTACAAACCCCTTTGCCGTTATCTTTAATGCGGATACATTTTGCACCGCCCTTTTCGATATCTATTTCGATCCGCGTTGCGCCCGCATCCAGGCTGTTTTCAACCAACTCCTTAACCACAGAAGCTGGACGTTCAACTACTTCTCCAGCCGCTATCTGGTTGGCGAGTCGTGCAGGTAAAATTTGAATAGGCATTAGCAGAGGTTATCCAAAGAAAACATTTAAGTAACAGGAATCGTTAATACTTGCCCAATCGCCAGTGAGCTAGAGCGCAGGTTATTAAAAGATTTTAAAGCATGTGTAGTAGTACCGTAGCGATTAGCGATCACTGAAAGTGATTCGCCACTGAGTACTTTATGTTTTGTTAATTGCGCAACAGAAGTTGGAATTTTAATTTTTTGACCAATCGCCAGGGAGCTAGAGCGCAGTTTATTATGTTTCGTTAAGGCATTTGTTGTTGTGCCGTAGCGGTTTGCAATCACAGAAAGTGACTCACCACTTTTAACTTTGTGTACGGTTGCTTTAGCTACTTTTGTTTGGCTGACATAACCCGCACTCGGGATCTTAATTTTCTGACCGATAGCAAGCGAGGTTGAGCGTAACTTATTATAGCTTTTCAGTTCACTGGTTGTTTTACCGTAACGTTTAGCAATTACAGAAAGTGACTCACCACTTTTAACTTTGTGTACGGTTGGTTTAACCTCTACAACTTGCAGGAAGGAGAGTGAAGAAGATCCCTGAATCTTAATCTTCTGACCAACGGCCAATGACGTTGAGCGTAAATTGTTATGTTTTTTCAATGCAGTTGCAGTTGTACCGTATTTCGCGGCAATTACAGATAATGATTCACCGCTTTTGACTTTGTGAATAGAAGCGGGCTTGCGACTTGCTGCTTGCGTTTTAGAGACAACAGCTATTTCTACACTATCACCCGGAATCTTAATCTTCTGACCAACGGCCAATGACGTTGAACGTAAATTGTTATGTTTTTTCAATGCAGTTGTGCTTGTACCGTATTTCGCGGCAATTACAGATAAGGATTCACCGCTTTTCACTTTGTGAATAGAAGCGGGTTTGCGACTTGCTGTTTGAGTTTTAGAGACCGCAGCTATTTCTACACTATCACCCGGAATCTTGATTTTCTGACCAACGGCCAATGAGGTTGAGCGTAAATTGTTATGTTTTTTCAATGCAGTTGTGCTTGTACCGTATTTCGCGGCAA